>NZ_JBWKYD010000008.1:0-263566 GCF_059423585.1 Janthinobacterium sp. GW460-12-1-14-LB5
TTACCGTGGTCGACGTGGCCGATGGTGCCGACGTTGACGTGCGGCTTGGTCCGTTCGAATTTACCTTTTGCCATTTTGAACTCCTAATGATTTGATTAGATTGCTCAGGCACACGCCCGACGGTCTGGTTTGAATTGCTTCTGTGCTGCCTGCTGCGAATTCTGGTGCCCTTGACGTGGATCGAACACGTGGCCTCTCCCTTACCAAGGGAGTGCTCTACCACTGAGCTACAAGGGCTGTAATTTGTTGCATGCGATGCATCAAGCATCTGAACGGAAACTGGAGCGGGTGAAGGGAATCGAACCCTCGTCGTAAGCTTGGAAGGCTTCTGCTCTACCATTGAGCTACACCCGCGAGGTATCGTTCACTTTATCTTCACTTACTTGCTACTACCCAGTTTTCCTTGCAAAAACTTGGTGGAGGGGGCTGGATTCGAACCAGCGTACTCATAGAGAACAGATTTACAGTCTGTCGCCTTTAACCACTCGGCCACCCCTCCGCGGGAACCGCAGAGTATGAAGCATCTACTCACAACTGTCAACCTTATTTACTGATGCCTGACTGCTGCATTTGCGTATAAAGAAGAAGTTGGCTGCTTCGGGGCGTGATTATAAGCTCCCGATTTGAGAAAGTGCAAGGGTTGGCGCGAAAAAGTCGACTTTTTTCGCATTTTTTTTATCACCCCTACCGCCAAGCCGCATTTTTCCGTCATTTGCCCCGCATTTTCCCTTTCACCTTGAATCCGGCGGATGCATCCAGGAGTTGCCCAAGGGCTTATATTTACGCAACAACTGCTGATGCAGACCCGACAGCACGGGCAATTTCGGGTTGCGCGGGTCCAGGCGGCGCACGCCGGCGATAAACGTCAGCGCCTGCTGCCCCATGCGCTCATCCCAGCCTTCGTGCTCCAGGCATTTCAGCACGGCCACGGCCGCATTGAAGACCACTTGCGGATTGTCGGGCAGGCGCGTGACGGCCTCGCCCATCAGATCGACAGCGCCGCGGAAATCGCCCTCGCCCGCCTTCGCCGCACCGGCCGCCACCATGTCGGCCACTTCCTGGCGGCTTTGCCGCGCCAGCGCCTTGGCCAGCTCGTCGCGCCCCGCCTGCTCGAACACGGCCATGGCACGCGTCATGGCGGCGCTGTCGGGCGCATTGCGCATGACTTCGCGCATCACCTCGGCGGCGCCATCCTCGCGCCCATGCGCCAGGCAGTGGCGCGCCAGTTCGGTTTTCAGCGTATTCGAGCCGCCCACGCTGTGGCGGTTGGCGGCCAGGGCAGCGTCCAGCGATTGCTGCAGACGCTCGGCGTTGCCCGTATGCGCATGCAGCATGGCGCTGCACAGGGCGCTGCACAGTTCCGCATTCTTTTGCCCGCCCATCGACTTGTCGAGGTCGCGGATCACGGCGCCCGCCTGCAACGGGTCGCCTTTGCGCACAAGGGTCTGCACCAGGCGCACATGGTCTTCCGGATCGCGGAATTCCGAATATTTGGCCTTGCTGACCACCAATTTGAGGGATTTTTCCGCCATGTCGATATCATCGGCCGCCAGGGCCGCCTCGCCCAGGCGGCGCAAGCGGCGCACGGCGTGCGGCGACAGGGCCACCGCCTCGCTCAGGGCCGCTTGCGCCAGTTGCGGCTTGCCTTGCGCCAGATGCGTGCGCGCCAGCCAGTCATACGCGTCGAGAAAACGCTTGTTGTTTTCCAGCAGCCCCTCCAGCGTGCCCTGCGCCGCCGC
The DNA here is from genome assembly GCF_059423585.1 of Janthinobacterium sp. GW460-12-1-14-LB5. Lineage (NCBI taxonomy): Bacteria > Pseudomonadati > Pseudomonadota > Betaproteobacteria > Burkholderiales > Oxalobacteraceae > Janthinobacterium > Janthinobacterium sp. GW460-12-1-14-LB5. Next base: position 1,740 of record NZ_JBWKYD010000008.1, read on the forward strand.
GTATTCACCCAGCAGGAATTGCGTCTTCGCCTGCCCCAGGCGCGCCCAGCCAATCGACTTGGCCTCATACAGGGCGGCATAGATCGGCTCGGCGTCGGCCGCCTCGCCCAGCAGCAGATGCAGTTCCGCGCGCAGGCGCAGGAAATCCGTGGCATAACGGGGATACAGGCTGGCGCCCTCGGCGCAGGCGGCAATCGCCGCGCGCTCATTGCCCACGTCGATCAGTTCATACACGGGCACGAAGGCATTGCGCTTGTCCAGCGCGCGGCCGATGCGTTCGAGCATGTTGTCAGCGGTGAAAGGCTTGAGGATGTAATCGGTGGGCAACAGCTCGACGGCGCTGACCACCTTGGCGAAGCTGCCTTCGCCCGTGACCATGAAGAACATGGTCGATGCGTGCATCAATTTGTGGTGGCGCAAGTCTTCCAGCATCTGCTGGCCATCCTGCCCGCCGTCGAGGTCGTATTCGCACAGGATCAGGTCATACGATTTGCTGCCCAGCATGCGGATCGCCTGGCCCGAACTGGCTGCGTCATCGATCTTCGCCAGGCCGCACAGGTTGAGCATATTGTGCAGGCTGGCGCGCATGCCCGGATGCGGCTCGATGATCAGTGCGCTGAGTCCCTTGAGTTCTTTCATGTCGTGATGTCCGAAAACTCCGCGGCGCGCCACACTGGTGCGTGGCGCCGGCCAGCATGAGGCAGCCGAGTATATGACGGCGCAGCGCGCAAGGGAATGGGGCCGCGCCGAAAAATGCCAACGAAGCGGCAGCTCACGCGGTGGCGCGCTCCGGATGCCACAGTTGCGGCTCATGGTCGATCAGGTCCAGCAACGCCGTCACCACTTCCGGATCGAACTGGCTGCCGCTGCGCTGCTCGATGTATTCGCGCACCTGCGGATACGGCCACGGTTCCTTGTACGGCCGCTCGTGCAGCAAGGCGTCGAACACGTCGACCACGGCAACGATGCGCGCAGAGATCGGTATATCGCGGCCTTTCAGGCCGTTCGGATAACCGGCGCCGTCGAAATGCTCGTGGTGGCCGCCGGCGATCTGCGCGCCATACGTCAGGTAGCTGACGCCGTCGACCATGTTGGCGGCCCGCTCGAGGATGGTGCGCCCGACGCCGGCATGCTGCTGCATCTGCGCCCGCTCCTCATCCGTATGCTTGCCCGGCTTCAACAGCACGGCGTCCGGCGTGGCCACCTTGCCCACGTCGTGCAGGATGCTGGCCAGGCCGATCATGTCGAGCAGTTGCGGCGTCAGCTCGTCCGGGTACACGCCGCGCTGCTGCATGCGGCGGGCGATGGCGTCGGACAAGAGCTGCACGCGCCGCACGTGGCCGCCCGTGTCGCTGTCGCGGAACTCGGCCAGGTCGGCCAGCGCCACCACGGTCGCTTCCTGCGCCTTGCGCAGCTGGCCGAACATGTACAGATTGTCGAAGGCGGCGGCGATGCGCTGGCAAAACACTTCCAGCAAATCGCGCTGGATCTGCGCCAGCGGCCACGGCGGCGTGACGGAGATAGCCAGCTCGCGGTTGCCTTCCGTATGGATGAACAGCACATTGGCCGGATGCTCGAACTGGCTGCGCTTTTCCGCGAACGCCTTGTCGATCGTGGGCGTGAGCGCGTGGTCGGCCGGCATGGCTTCGGCCTCGGCCAGCACGGCATACGTACCCGTGGCAGCCACCACTTCGGGCCGCCCGGCGCCGCCCTGCATCAGGCACAGCACGCCGTCGGCGCCTACATCGAGAATGGCGCTGACCTGGTTCAGCACGCCGGAAGCGAATTCGCGCAGCGAATGAATCTGGTACAGATTGGTGGCGCCGGCCAGGATCTTGCCCAGGCCGATGCGGCTACGCTCGAGCATCATCAGGCTCTCGTAGGCGCGCAGGGCCGAGATGACGGTGGTAAACAATTTTTGCGTCGTCAGTTCCGTCTTGGCCTTGTAATCGTTGATGTCGTATTCGATGATGACGCGCTGCTCGGGCGCCTGGCCCGGCTGGCCCGTGCGCAGTACGACGCGCACGATGGAGTTGTTCAGGTCGGCGCGGATGCGCTTGGCCAGGATCAGGCCCGCGTCATCCGTTTCCATCACCACGTCGAGCAGCACCAGCGCGATATCGGGCGTGTCGCGCAGGATGTCATATGCTTCGCGGCCGCTGTAGGCGGAAAACAGTTCCAGTTCGCGCCCCTTGAAACTGACATTGCGCAGCGCCAGCCGCGTGACCGCATGCACATCGACGTCGTCATCGACGATCAGGACACGCCACAGGCGCTGCTCGGGCGCGGCCAGCCCGGCAGGACTGGCCACCGGCTCATCCTCGTCGAGCAGCCAGTTATCATCTGCATCGGCTTTGAGGTCGGTCATGAGTACTCCTAAGGGATAAGGTCGATGTGGACGCTGCGTTGACGCATATCAAGCATAATCAGATTAGATGCTGCTTACAACAGGATTCTGCGTACCGCCTTCGCCGGCGGCCGGCGCCGGCGCTGTTGCCGACGCACCGCCGCGCGTCGTGCCGCCACAATTGTCCTGGCCAGGCCCGACGGCCTGGTAGCGCACTTCATACTTGCCCGCGCTGAGCTGCTCCACCAGCAGCTTGTCGTACGCGAGGATATACAGGTAGCGCACGTTCGAGCGCCGCTCCATGTCATACAGCTTGACGAACACGGGCGCCGCATTGCCGCCGTTATCGATGCTCACGGCCAGTTCCTCGCCCTTGTTACCGATCGGGAATCCATCGACATAGCCGGAATGCGCCGGCCAGGGTTCGCCATTCGGCGCCACCAGCGATGCAGACTCAGCCTTGCTTGCGCCATCGCAGGGAGGCTGGATGGCTTTCAGGCTCAGCTGGGACAGGGCCAGCACGCGGATCTCGGGCGTCTTCGCTTGCTGAGGCTCGGGCGCATACGGCTTGCCCACCGCCCAGCTATCGACTGCCACGACCTCGCCTTTCGACGACGACGCGGCACTGGCCGCTGGCGTGGCCGCTTCCGCATGGGGCTTGGCGCCATCGCGGGCCAGGCCGCTCCAGGCCGACGCCAGCGCGGCAGGCACGGGCTGAGACGTATCGAGCATCAGCAAGGCGCCCAGCCAGCCCAGCAGCAGGCAGACAAACAGACTCAGCCACCAGCGCCAGTTGCGCCAGACGGGCTGCTGGCCGCGCCGCGGCTTGCCCTTCGTCGGCGGCACATCCTGCGCCCAGGCCTGCTCATGCGGCTGGGCATGGCCTTTCGCGCGGCCATCGCGGCTCTTGCCTTCTTCCTGGTGGGTGCTTTCCAGCCATTCGATTTCCCACTCCTCGGCGGCGATCCACTCGTCGTGTTCCTTGCGGCGTTGTGGATCGGACAAGGTGCCATAGGCGCTGTTGAGGATGGCCATGATGCGGGCGGCCTTTTCGTCGCCGGGATTCTTGTCGGGATGGTATTTCTGGCTGAGGGCTTTGTACGCGGCACGTATGACTTCCTGCGGCGCCAGGCGCGCCACCTTCAGGTTGTCATAGTGTGTATGTATCTTTCCCATCGTTCTATCTTGAAATCGGTGCGCGGCGACGGGTTCTTGCAGGATGGAACCGTGCTGTGTCGGTCATCATATACGATATGACAAGATAATAACCACCGGCAGACAGGAAATTGCAGGGCGGCACTGCCCTGCCTTGATATTGCAGGCGCTTACAGGCGGTGACTGCGGTCGCTGGACAACAGCGCTTCCGGCAACTCCACGCGGTGCCCCACCACCAGCACCTTGAACAATTCCCCCATCTCGGCCGGCGAGACCAGCTTTTGCACGGCGCTGGCTTGCGGCAAATAGGTCTTGACCTGCTGCGGATCGGTGCGCAGCAGCAAGTCGCCAAGCCCGGCGCCCAGCAGGAAGGACGCCTGGTTCATATACGCGAGCACATCAAGGCCCGCATCCTGCGCCGCCACCGCCATGGCCGTGAAATCGACGTGGGCCGTGATGTCCTGCAAGCCGGGCAGATAAAACGGTTCCGCGTGGGCATGATGGCGGTAATGGCACATCAGGGTGCCCGTGGCGCGCAAATCCAGGTAATACTCGTGCGCAGGGAAGCCATAGTCGAACAGCACGGCCGCGCCGCCCTGGCCAGCGGTCAGCATGCGCGCCAGCGAACGCATGAAGCCGCAGGCGACGCCGTGGATTTCGCTGACGTAGCCGACGGGCAAGGCATCGGCATCCGGCACCTGGGCGGCGATCTGCGCGGCCACGTCGGCACTGGCCGGGCGTTCGACAAAGATGAACTGGCCGTCGGCGATGCTGACGTCGAGTTCGCACCAGCCGGCGGGCGTCTTGCTGATCAGGTTGACGGGCATGGCGTCCAGCACTTCATTGCCGAACACGGCGCCGTCAAAACTGTCGGGGAAACCGTCGAGCCACACCACTTGCGGGAAGGCGGCCAGCGCCAGCTCCTGGCGCGCGCGCAATTCGCCGGACAATTCGACGATCGCATACTGTTCCACGTGAATGCCGGCATTCGCCGCTTCCGTCAGGATGTCAACGGCCAGCTTGCCCGTGCCGGCGCCGAATTCGAGGATGCGCGGGGCCGTTTGCGCCATAATAGCGGCTGCCACATGGGCCAGGGTGGCGCCGAACAGGGGAGATATCTCCGGCGCGGTTGTAAAATCGCCATCTTTGCCCAGCTTGGCGGCGCCGCCGCTGTAATAGCCGAGGTCAGGCGCATACAGCGCCAGCTCCATGAAGCGGACAAAGGGAATGGCGCCGTCATTGCGCGCGATTTCGGCGGCAATCTGGTGCTGCAAGGCATGGGACGCGGCCAGCGCGTCGCTATCGGGTGCGGGAAGAGACATATCCGCATTGTAGCGAATCGGCGGCGCATGCCGCCAGTGCGGCGTCCACCGAATATCTCAACCATAGCAAAGACATGACAGAAGCAACGACAACGCCCTTCGACAGCACTCCCCGCGTCGCCCTCGTCACGGGCGCCGCGCGCCGCATCGGCCGCGCCATCGCGCTGGGCCTGGCACGCGACGGCTGGGATATCGCCGTCCATTACCGCGACTCGCGCGAGGAAGCGCACAGCCTGGTGGTGGACATCACGGCGCTGGGCCGCCGCGCGCAAGCATTCGCCTGCGACCTGGCGCAGGAAGACGCCGTGCGCCAACTGTTGCCGCAGGCACAAGCGGCGCTGGGGCCCGTCACTTGCGTGGTCAACAACGCATCGTTGTTTGAATACGACAATGCGGGCGATTTTTCCGTCGCCGCCCTGGACGCCCACATGCACGCCAACCTGGCCGCCCCCATCCTGCTGGCGCAAGCGCTGTACCAGGCCACCCCAAGCGGCGGGCAAGCCGTGGTCATCAACTTGCTGGACCAAAAACTGTACAATCTCAATCCTGATTTTTTGTCGTACACCCTGTCCAAGGCGGCGCTGCTGTCGGCGACCACCATGCTGGCCCAGGCGCTGGCGCCGAAAGTGCGCGTGGTCGGCATTGCCCCTGGCATCACCATGGTCTCCGGCGAGCAGACGGCAGCGAACTTTGCCAAGGCGCATGAAAACACGCCGCTGGGACGCTCCAGCACGCCTGAGGATGTGGCCGACAGCGTCTGTTACGTGGCCGGCGCGCGCGCGCTGACGGGCACGACCCTACTGGTCGATGGCGGCCAGCATTTGATCGGTTTGCCGCGCGACGTCATGTTTTTGACCAAATAATCAGCAGCCCTGCCAAACAACCAGCATTCCAGCATTCCCTAAAAGGTAAAACTATGTCGTCCGCCCTGTCCCACCCTCGCCTGCTTGACTGCCGCCGGCTGTTCCTGCGCAATTACGAAGTCCTCATCAACATCGGCGTCTACGACTTCGAGAAAAAGGGCGAGCAGCGCGTCCTCATCAACGTCGACCTGTACATTCCCCTGGCCCTGTCGACGCCCAAGGATGACCAGCTGGAAGAAGTGGTCGACTACGACTTCATGCGTGAAACCATCGCCAAACGCATGGCCCAAGGTCATGTGCAGCTGCAGGAAAGCCTGGTCGACGATGTGCTCGCTGCCATGCTGGCCCACCCGCGCGTGCGCGCCGCGCGCGTTTCGTCGATGAAACCGGACGTGTACCCCGACTGCGAAGGCGTGGGCGTGGAAGTATTCAAGATCAAGGATGAAGTATGAACAACATGAGCAACACCGCCGTGCTGGAAACGACGACGACGGCCGTGGAATTCCCGGCCAACGCGGAAGCGCAGAAACTGGCACGCAAGAAGGCGGAAAAGATCGCCCTGGAAAACAACAAGCTGCACAAGCGCCTGTGCCGCCTGGTGGGGCAAGCCATCGGCGACTTCAATATGATCGAAGACGGCGACAAGGTGATGGTCTGCCTGTCGGGCGGCAAGGACAGCTACGCGCTGCTGGACATTTTGATGACCTTGCGCGAACGCGCGCCGATTCATTTTGATATCGTCGCCGTCAACCTGGACCAGAAGCAGCCGAACTTCCCGCCGGAAATCCTGCCCGCCTACCTGACGGAACTGGGCGTGGCCTTCCACATCGAAAACCAGGATACCTACAGCATCGTCAAGCGCCTGATCCCGGAAGGCAAGACGACTTGCTCGCTGTGCTCGCGCCTGCGCCGCGGCATCCTGTACCGCGTGGCAGACGAGCTGGGCGCCAACAAGATCGCCCTCGGCCACCACCGCGATGATATTTTGGAAACATTCTTCCTGAATATGTTCTTCGGCGGCAAACTGAAAGGCATGCCGGCCAAGCTGCAATCGGACGACGGCAAGCACATCGTCATCCGCCCGATGGCGTACGTGAAGGAAGAAGACACGCAGCGCTATGCGGAAGTCAAGGGCTTCCCCATCATCCCGTGCGACCTGTGCGGTTCGCAGGAAAACCTGCAGCGCAAGCAGATCAAGGGCTTGATGCGCGAATGGGACAAGAAGTTCCCCGGTCGCGTGGAAAGCATCTTCTCGGCCCTGTCGAACGTGGCGCCATCGCATTTGATGGACCCGAAACTGTTCGGCTTCAAGGATTTGAAGGCGGACGGCGTGGCCAACCCCATGGGCGACATCGCCTTCGACGAAGAGCCATGCTCGACGCCGACCACGTTCGGCACGATCGCGCTGCAAGCGCTGTAATCCGCTGTTGCAAGCCCGTGTTGTTTTCGCCGCCACCGCCCAGGTGGCGGCATCCGCCCTCTTTCCCCCTGCCTCCATTTGATGTACCGTAGTCAGCTCTGCCGGTACGCGATGTGTCACGCGCGCAATCCTGCCCGGCGGTCAGCACGCATTCTTCCGACAACCTCACTGGAATGAACCATGACGCCATCCGCGCTCAAGCGCCCCCTGCTGTTCTCCCTGCTGGCCCTCAGCCTTGCCACCGCCTTCGCCGCTCCCGCACCCGCCGACCGCCAGGCCGACCGCTGGGATTTGACGGCGCTGTATCAGAACGATGCCGCGTTCGACGCCGACGCGAAAAAGCTGTCAGCCCAGTTGCAGCAACTGGGCGCCTGCAAGGGGCAGTTGAAAACCTCGCCGGCCCGCCTGAAAAGCTGCCTGGACCTGTACGCCGAGGCGCGCAAGCGCGTCAACACGCTCACCACCTATGCGGCACAGTACTACGACCAGGATACGGGCGACAGCAAGGGCAACCAGCTGAACCAGCGCGCCGCCCTGCTGGGCAACGAGTTCAGCCAGGCAAGCACCTTCCTGCAGCCGGAAATTCTCGCCCTGGGCGCCAGGCGCATCGATGCCATGCTGGCGCAAGACAAGGGGCTACAGTTGTACCGCTTTCAATTGAGTAACATGCTGCGCAGCGCGCCGCACACGCTCGACGCGGCCGGCGAACAGCTGGTGGCGCAGTTCGGCCTGGCAACAAGCTCGGCCGCCAGCGTCTACCGCACCCTGGCCAATGCGGAAATCCCGTGGCCAACCATCAAACTATCGGATGGCAAGGAAGTGCGCCTCGACCAGGCGGCCTACACGAAATACCGGGGCGACGACAACCGCGCCGACCGCAAGCGGGTGTTCGACGCCTTCTTCGGCAAGTGGAAAGAGTACGAACGCACGTTCGGCGAAACCCTGTACGGCCAGCTCAAAACGGATGCCGCGTATGCGAAGGTGCGCCATTACCCCGATTCGCAAAGCGCCGCGCTCGACGCCGACAATCTGCCGCCCGCCGTCTACCAGACCCTGATCGCGCAAACCAACGCCAACCTGCCCACCCTGCACCGCTACTTCAAGCTGCGCGCGCGCATGCTGGGCATCAAGGACCTGGCGTACTACGACATCTACCCACCGCTGCTGAAAAGCGAACGCAGCTTCCCACTGGCCGACGGCAAGCAGATGATGCTCGATTCCGTCGTGCCGCTGGGCCCCGAGTATGTGAAAGCGCTGGGCGCCGCCGTGGAGGCGCGCTGGATGGATGTGTACCCGCGCCCGCGCAAGGTGGCGGGCGCCTACATGAATGGCGACGCGTACGACGTGCACCCGTTCGTGCTGCTCAACTACACGGACAACTACGAAGCCGTCAGCACGCTGACGCACGAATGGGGCCACGCCATGCACTCGGTGCTGGCCAACAAGGCGCAGCCGTCGATCTATGCGCCGTACAGTATTTTTGTGGCGGAAATCGCCTCGACGACGAACGAGGCGCTGCTGCTCGACGCGCGCCTGAAGCAGGCCAAAGATGACGACGAGCGCCTGCTGTACCTGGGCGCGGCGCTGGAAAACCTGCGCGGCACCTTCTTCCGCCAGGCCATGTTCGCCGAATTCGAAGCGGCCATCCACGGCAAAGTGGATAAAGGAGAATCGCTGACGGGCGAAGAGATCACGGCCATCTATGCCGGCATCCTCAAGCGCTACCACGGCGAAGCGCAGGGCGTCATGAGCATCGATCCCGCCTACGCGCTGGAATGGGCGTATGTGCCGCATTTCTATCACGGCTTCTATGTGTTCCAGTACGCCACCTCAATCGCGGCGGCGCAGGATTTCGCGCAGCGCATCCTCGACAAGGAACCGGGCGCCCTGGCCGCCTACCTGAAGATGCTCAGCGCAGGCGGCTCGGCCTACCCTTACGATCTGGTGAAGACGGCCGGCGTCGACCTGGCCTCGCCGAAACCGTACCAGGCGCTGGCGGCGCGCATGAACGGCATCATGGACCAGATCGAGGCGATTGAGAGCCGACGGGGGAAATAAGCGCCTGCGCAGGCCGGCGTCAGGCCAGAGTGTCCGATGCCGGCTTTTCCGTCTCTGCTGCCGCAAACGCCGCCGCATCGCTCTCGAACATGTCTTCCAGTTCCTCGCGCGCCTGGCGCGTGAGGGACATGACTTTTTGCTGGTCCTGGAAGTGCGGCGCCACTTCCAGCAAAGTTTTCAGGTTATGCCGGCCGAAGATTCCGGCCGCGCGCTGCGCCCGCTCCGCGCTGAAGCCCACCTGCTGCAAGGTCTGCTCGCCCAGCAGCAAGGCCGCGGCAAACGTCTCGCGCTCGATCAGGGTCACGCCGCGCTTCATCAATTCATAGTAATGCGTGACGTTGCGCGCGCGCGCCAGTATCGTCAGTTCGGGCAGGCGCAGGCGCACGGCGTCGACCAGGGCCAGGCTGTCGTCCACATTGTCGATGGCGATCACCAGGGCCTTCGCCTTCTCGATGCCGGCCGCCACCAGCAAATCGACGCGCGTGGCGTCGCCATAAAACACTTTAAAACCGAACTTGCGCAGCAGCTCGATCTGGTCCGGGTCGTGATCGAGCACCGTCACGCCGATCTTGTTGGCCGCCAGCAGGCGGCCGATGATCTGGCCGAAACGGCCGAAGCCGGCGATGACGATGGGATTGTCCTGCGCCTCGATATGGTCGTCGGGACGGCGCTTCTTGTCGCCCTGCAGGCGCGGCGCGACGAATTTGTCGTGCGCCAGCAGCAGCAAGGGCGTGGCCACCATCGACAGGGTCACCACCACGACCAGCAGCGCTGCCGTCTGCGGCGCAAACACATGCGCAGCCTCGGCGGCGGCAAACACGACGAAAGCGAATTCGCCGCCCTGCGACAGCAGCAGCGCAAAAAACAGCTGCTGGCCGCGGGGAATGTCGACAAACTTCGACAGCAGGTACAGCAAGGCGATCTTGACCACCAGCAGGCCCGCCACCAGGGCCAGGATCAGCAGCGGCTGGGCGCGCAGCACGCCGAAATCGACGGACATGCCGACGGCGATGAAGAACAGGCCCAGCAGCAAACCCTTGAACGGTTCCAGGTCGGAAATGAGCTCATGGCGGTATTCAGAGTCGGCCAGCAGCACGCCCGCCATGAAGGTACCCAGCGCCATCGACAGGCCCACCGATTCCATCAGCACGCAGATGGCGATCACCAGCAGCAGGGCAAACGCCGTGAAGATTTCGCGCAAGTCCGTCTTGGCGATGAAGCGCAGGATAGGGTTGACCAGAAAACGCCCGCCGATCACCAGGGCGGCCAGCACGGCGGCCAGCTTGGCCACGCGCAGCCAGCCCGGTTCGCCGCTATGGGTGACGAGGCCACCGAGCAGCGGCACCAGCGCGATCATGGGAATGGCGGCGATATCCTGGAACAGCAAGATGGAAAAACCGGCGGAACCGGCCGGCGTGCTCATTAATTTGCGTTCGCCCAGGGTGGCCAGCACGATGGCCGTCGACGACAGCGACAGCCCCAGCGCACCGACCAGCGCCGTGCGCCAGTCCACGCCGAAGGCCATGGCCACGGCGCACAGTCCCGCGCTGACGACGCCCACCTGCGCCCCGCCCCAGCCGAAAATCGGACGGCGCAGCAGCCACAGACGCTTGGGCTCGAGCTCCAGGCCGATCAAAAACAGCAGCAGCACCACGCCGAATTCGGAAAAGCTGAGGATCACCTCGACATTCTTGATCAGGCCCAGGCCCCACGGTCCGATGACGACGCCGGCCACCAGGTAGCCGAGCACGGCGCCCATGCCCAGGCGTTTGGCCAGCGGCACCATGATGATGGCCGCCACCAGGTAAAACAGTATGTTGATGAGAAAGCTGTGGTGTTCCATGCGGATTCCGGGCGGATGTGTGGATGAAACGACATCATGCCTGAAGTGGCGCGCCCGCGTGAAGTGGCTGCTCCGCCACGCCGGCTATTTGCGCGCGGCCACCCGCGCCCGCAGCGCGTCGAACATTTTCGGGATGCTGTCGCGGCTCATGCTGTCGACGATCCAGCCCAGTCCCATCGGCACCGGGCCCGGATCCGTGTACACTTGGTACTTGACGGCGGCAGCGCCCGCATCGAGCGGATCCGGCGACAGCTGCCAGTAGCCGCTGGTGTCGGCGATGGTGTCCTCCACCTTCAGTCCTTCCATCGGCACCAGCTTCCAGGCCAGGCTGCAACTGGCGTCGAGCACCTTGGGCGTCATTCTCAGGCGGTATTGCTTGATTTTTCCCATCGGCAGCTTGAGCGTGACGTCGACCAGCGAGGCGCCGCCGGCGGCCGTCACCTTGATCTTGTCCACGTTCGGCATGAACTGCGGATAGCCGGCGAAATCCTGGATGGCCGCGCAGACGGTGGCCACGCTGGCCGGCATGCTGGTCGTGGCGGCAAAGGTCTTGCCGGGCATGCCCGCTTTGCTGACATCGCGCAGATCGAGCGCAGGCGTGGCCGCCAGGACGGCCAGCGGATAGTAGGCGGAACAGGCGGCCAGTGCGCACAGCAGGGTCTTCATGGTTTTTCTCCGTCGATCTGCGCGCGCAGCGCCGCCACGTCGACGCGCTTGAGGTAGCTTTCGATATTCTTCCACACGGCGTGATAGCCGTAGCCGCCATTTTTCAACTCGTTGATCGCCTTCTCGCGTGGCCAGCCCTGGTACAGCATGCGGTACATGGCGGCCATCATGCCCGTGCGGTCGGCGCCGTGCAGGCAATGCAGCAGCACGGAGCCCTGCTGTTCGGCGGCGCGGATGCTGCGCATGGTCTCGATCACATGCTTGTCGCGGATGGCCCAGGTATTGATGGGAATGCGGACGGCGCGGATGCCGCTGCCATCGAGCACCTGCGTATCGGAGTGGAAGGAACGCAGGCTGATCACCGTCTTCACGCCCAGCGCCTGCAACTGGGCCACGTCGGCGCTGTCGAGCTTTGCGCTGCGGAACAGGACGGGGGTGACCTGGTGCAGGTTGGACACGTGCGGCAGCGGCGTCGCCCACTCGGCATTGCGCTCGGGCGCCACGGGCGCCTGCGCGCCGGCGGAACCGGCCGCCAGGGCCAGGAATAGCAGCAAAAGATGCGGCAAGGGCGATAAGGTCATGACTTCCTTTTGTATGAAAACCACAGCAGCACGCCAGCCAGCAGCAGCGATACCCAGTAGTCGGTCGGCGCCCACCACAGCCAGTGCTTGTGCCAGGCGATGTGGGCCGGATTGAAGTGCGCCACGCCATAGGCGGGATTGAGCACGAACCACAGATAATCCTCGATGATCCAGAACAGCATGATGCAGCCGATGGCGCGGCACTCGAGGCGCAGCGACCATTGCGCCAGGAAGATCATGGGGAAATGGAAGAACAGGGCAATGAAGGGAAACACCCAGGCATGGTAGCCGGTCATCGGCCGCCCGCCCCAGAAGATATCGAGCAGCCAATGGCTTTCGATGCGCCAGGTGGGCAGGTTGGCGGCCCAGCCGGCCGCGCCTTCGATCTGGATTTCCACCTGCGCAAAAAACAGTCCCAGCAGGGCCACCCAGGCCAGCGTCAGGGCGATCTGCCAGGGTTTTGCCACGGCGCCCGTCACGCCGGCTCCGGCGTAACGCTCGGCGCCAGCACCTGCGCCAGCACGTCGCTGGCGGCGCGCGGACGGCCCAGCGCCAGCGCTTTCGCGCGCATGGCTTGCAACTGCTGCGGATGATCGAGCAACAGGCGCACGCGGTATTCCAGGGTGACGGCATCGAATGCCTTCAGGGCCACGCCCTGTTCCAGCAGATAGTCGGCATTGCGCTCTTCCTGGCCGGGAATCGGCGAGTTGACGATCATGGGCAAGCCCAGCGCCAGGCATTCCGAGGTGGTCAGTCCGCCCGGCTTGGTGATCACCAGGTCGGCGCACGCCATCAGGCGCTCGACTTCGCTGGTAAAGCCTTGCGCCAGCAAGCGGCCCGGATAGCGGCTGGCCAGTGCCTGCAGCGCCGCCAGCGCGGCGGCGTTTTTCCCCGCCAGCACGATCAGCTGAAAGTCGCCATCCAGCGCCAGCAGGCGCGCGGCGATGGTATCGAGGCTGCCCAGTCCCGCCCCGCCGCCCATCAGCAGGATCGTCGTGCGCCGCGGGTCGAGGCCAAACGCCTGCGCGCAGCGCGCGCGGTCGGGCGCCTGCGCAAAGGCGGGCATGATAGGGATGCCCGTCACGTGGATGCGGTCGGCCGGGATGCCTTCGTGGCGCATGCGGAACGCCACTTCGTCGGTGGCGGCGAAATAACCCTGCATCTGTTCATGCACCCACATGCGGTGCAAATCAAAATCCGTGACCTGCACCCACACGGGGCAGGACAGCTGGTGCTGGCGCAATGCGCGCGACAGCAGTTCGGCCGGCAGGAAATGCGTGCAGATAATCGCATCGGGCTGGAAGGCGGCGATCTGCGCCATCAGCGCGCGCGTGTTGAGGCGCTCGACGGCGCGGCGCAGGCGCTGCATCGAGCTGTCGCGCGGCGCGTCGTGGCTGGCATGGTACAGATAGCCCCACAGCGCGGGCGCCTTGTTGACCAGCTTGATATAGAAATCCGTGTACAGCTTGCGGAACGCGGGGGGCACAAAATCCATCACATCGAGATGGCTGGCGATGGCGTGCTGCTCCAGGCCGGCATATGCCTCGATGGCTTGCGCGGCGCGCAGATGGCCGGCGCCGGCCGAAACGCTCAACAAGAGAATCTTTTTCTGTTTTTTTTCTGTCATGGGGAAACCGGTGAATGGAACAGCTGGCCGCAGGCGCGGAAGATGAAAGAATAACATTTCCGCAATTGAATCCGGTTGATCGTGCGCATCTGTCACTGCCGTGCGCCTTAGCGTGGGATGGCAAACGGCAAGGCCGACGCTTTCCAGCTGCCTTTGAGCTTGCGCTCCATCAAGGCCGCCAAGGCGCTGGCGGCGGGCGCGCCTTTTTTCGTGAACGTCACCGGCACCAGCACCAGCAGATAGATGGTGACCTTGTCATCGTCGGCAATGTCTTCTTCCTCCGGTTCCGGGTTCCAACGCTTGTCGATGGCCAGCAGCGCATCGACGCCGTCCGGCCACGCCAGGTCCGCCAGGTCCGGATCATCGCGCCGCAGCAAGCCGCCCGCCGCCACACTGGCCTGGTCGAGGGTACGCCGTCCCAGCCGCGCCAGCAGGTCGACGGGAAAGCGCCATGGGCTGCACGCCGCAAAGCCGTGGACGGTCAGCGGCCAGCGCGTCGGCAGGCAGACGGCCAGTTCGGTCATCGGCGATTGCTGGAACAGGCCGGCCGTAAACAGCAGCTTGAACTCGCGCTTGCCATCGATGCAGCTGATCCCCAGCGAAAAGCGCGCGTCGCCGCTGTCCGGGCTGAACACGGCCGGCAGTACCCAGCCGGCGCTGTTGTGCATGAAGGTGCGGATGGCATCCTGCGGCGAGGCGGCCGCTTGCCGCGGCACATCGAATATGCTGACGCCGCCGGCGGCAGCGAGCATCTGGACGATTGCGGGAAAGCCCCAGCCGGCGGCGATATCGACCGGCGCCTGATTCCAGCGCGTATGCAGGCGGTTCGGATTGGCGCCCCGCTGCAGCAGCAAGGCAACCACGTCCTGATGGCCGTCCACGCAGGCGCTGTTCAGCGGCGACAGTATATTGTCCGGCAAGCCGTCGACGGCGGCGCCATGCTCAAGCAGCCAGCGGCAGGTATCGACGTGGCCATGGCCGGCCGCCTCGCCCAGCGGCGTATGGTTGCGGTAACCGGGCAACGGCAAATCGATATCCATGCCCAGCGACACGAGCAGGGCGCAAACCTCGCGGCTGCCGCTGGCCGCGGCCAGATGCAGCAGCGATTCGCCGTCATCCATGTTGTAGCGGCGCAAGGTCGAGAGCAGCGGCGTGGCCTGGAGCAGGCTGCGCACCTGCTCCACCTGATTCTCGCCCACGGCGTCGCAGAGACGAAAAAACGCTTCCCGGTGCTGCTTGTACAGTGTGTTGTTACCCATCTCTCGTCTCTGCTCGTGGTGGCGGCGTCCTCATCGTGCGGAGAATAGCATTTTCTTTCGATTAATCTGCGCGATTTGACAACTGCAGTGCGCGCGCAGGCGGCGATGCCAGGCCGGCCGGCACGACATCCGTGCGCAGCACCGGATACAGGTTCAGCCGCTCATCCCACGAGGCGTGGCGCCGGGCGAAGAATTCCAGGCGCGCGGCCGGGCTTTTTGCAAACGCGGGGTCGCTGGCCAGCTTTTCGTGGAACTGCGCCGCCAGCGCCGGATCGGCCGCCAGCTGCGCACGGGCCACGTCTTCGGCCACGTATTCTTCCATGTATTCCTTGCGCTCGAAGGCCGTATTGAAACTGCCCCAGGCCAGCAGGGAATCGGGCGCGCGCGGCTCGAGCAGGGCCACCACCAGGCGCGCCTTGGCCTGGTTGACGGGCACGTACAGCGCGCCCGCCTCGACCACGCGCGCCTCTTTCTGCCACGCGCCCTGCACGGCCGCCGTCTGGCGCCCTTCGAACGACTGCGCGCCGAATTTCACCTGCGTGGCGCGGAAGGTTTCGACCGGCAGCTTGCCGGGCGCGGTGGCCAGCACCTGGTACGACACGCCATGCTGGCGCAGCTTGGCCGCCACCATCTGCGCCTGCGCTGCCGGCACCAGGTAGCCGGCCTGCGGCGCGGCCAATTGCAAGTCGGGCACGATCTCGTCGCGCAGCGGCACGTTCCAGATCTGCGGCGTGGTCTCATCGTAGCGCGTCATCAGCGCGCCCGATACTTCGGACGGCGTGCGCGTGTAGGCGTAGCCGCGAAACGCGATCATGCGGCTCTTGTCCGTCGTTTTATACGTGAGCGGCAAGGTGGCGCCGGCCAGCTGCGCGGCGCGCGCGTCCGCCTCGAGCGCCGTTTGCCGCCACTGCGCGCCATGCTGCGCCACTTGCGACAGCAGCGAGACGATGGTGTTGCGCGTGATGCGCACGCGGGTCGGATAATCCTTCCACGAATGGGTTTCCACCAGCATGCCGAAGCGGTTGCGCAGCTGGAAATAGCCATGCGAGAAGCGGGGATTCGGCGCCGAGTCGACAAAGCCCGATTGCGGGTTGTCGTTCTCGGCAAACGAGATATAGAACGGTTTCGGATCGGAGCCCTGCCTGGCCAGGTCGGCCAGGACCTGATCGCGCAAAGCCGTTCCCGCCACGCGCAGTGCCGCGTCGCCCGCATGCACGGGTTCGACCTGGATCGAGATATCGGGTTCGAACTGAGCGCCATCGGTGACGTGCAGGTCGACATAGGCCAGCGGATCCCAGGCGTTCACCAGCGCCAGCATGTGCTGCATCTCGGGCGTATCGGCCTTCATGTATTCGCGGTTCAGATTGTAGTTTTGCGCCGTGCTGCGCCAGCCCATTTCCACGGGGCCGCGCTGGTTCGGACGGTTCCACTGGCCGAAGCGCTCATGGCCGTCGACATTGAAGACGGGGACGAACAGCAGCACCTGTTTATCCAGCGCGCCGGGCGCCGCCTTGCCCTCCAATACTTCGCGCAGCGCCAGGAAACCAGCATCCTTGCCATCGATTTCGCCCGCATGGATGCCGCCCTGTACCAGCAGCACGGGCAGCTTGCGGCGCGCCGCTTCGGCTGGCGTCAGCGCGCCCGTACTGGAGACGGCCAGCGCCAGCATGGGGCGGTTTTCCGGCGTGCGGCCAAATTCGATACAACGCACCTGCTTCGGATAGCGCGCCTGGAACTGGCGGCACAAGGTTTCCACTTCCGCATAGCGGCCCGTATTCAAAAAGCCCGAGCGCTCGGCCACCGTCGTCAGGACCGGGGCGGCATGTACATGGGCAGAAAACAGGGACAACAAGGCGGCAGACAGCAGGGCGTGGCGTAGCATGGGTCAAACTCCATCGAGAGAGAACAAGCGGGCAATTATAGAGTGGCGGTCACGTAAAAAAACGCGCCGGAAAATAAAAAAGCCGGAACAGCGTTGGCTGCTCCGGCAGTGCTCAGGCAAGTGCGATTTATGTACCAAAATGGTAGTTAAATTCGATCCATCCCTGGCGTCCTTGCGGGCTGTAGTTGCCGGTCGGGTAGTACGGCCAGCCGTTGCTGGTGTCGCGCTTGATCTTGTCGAACACGTTGTTGACGATCAGCGAGACGGTGGCGCGGTCGCTGATGCGGTACACGCTGCTGACGTTGGCCAGCGCCGTCGGCGTCAGATAGGCTTTCCCTGCACCGTTCGGTATCTTGCCGTAGCGGGCCACCAGCAAGGTGTTCGACCAGTCGCCCGCAGCCCAGTTGACGCTCAGGTTCAGCTTGTCGGGCCAATCCCTGTTGGTCATCGACCTGGTTTCGTCGGTCTCTGCATCGCCGGCGAATTGCTGCGATTTCTTGCTCAGCACCCGGGCGTAGTTGGCCTTGAAGGCAAAGCGGCCATAGTCCGTCGTGCGCAGCAAATACTTCAGGCTGACGTCGATGCCGCTGCTGCTTTGCTTGGCCGCGTTGATCGGGTTGACGGTGATGGTCTTGATCTCGCCCGCCTTGTTCAAGGCATTGGCCGCATAGCGTTCGATGCGGCCCAGGGTATCGATACAGGTCGGCGAGCCGATATCGGCCTTGCCCAGGCGGCAATCGGATTCATCGCGCAGCAGCTTGTCGGCGTCCAGATTCGTCACCAGGTCGTCGATCTTGATGTTCCAGTAGTCGACTGAGACGTCGAAATTGGCACTCGGCGACCAGACGGCGCCCACGCCGAAGGACTTGCCCTTTTCCGACTGCAGGTCGCGGCTGCCGTTCTGCACGTAATCGGCGCCAGGCGACTTGTTGGCATATTCGCAGCCGTCGATGGCTTGTCCGGCGGCGTCGCAACGATAGTAATCGGTGGTGCTCGCATAATAGCCTTTGCTGCGGGACTGGTAGATGTAGTTCATGTCCGGCGCGCGGAAGCTGGTGGCGTAGTTGGCGCGGAACAGCAGGTCCGGTGCCGGGCGCAATTCCAGACCGGCGTTGTACGTCAACTTGCCTTCCTTGCGGCCGGCAAAGCTGTAGCGGTCGTAGCGGCCGGCGACGGTAGCGGTCAGCTTTTCATGCAGCGGCACATTCAACTCCGCGCCCAGCGCATAGCGCGAACGGGTGCCGGCCGTGGCGCCCGAGCCGGTGGCGATATTGAAATAGCCTTCATCGATGCGCGCATCGGGTTCGTTGCTGAAGCCCTGCTTGCTCGCTTCGGCAATCGTAGCGATTTTCACCGTACCGGCAGGCAGCTGGAACAGGTCGCCATTCGTGGTCAGGCTGAGGGTATTCGTCCAGGCCTTGTCCTTGCTGTCGCTGTAGCCGCTGATGCTGTCGAATTCGGCCGGCGTCAGGCGCTGCGACAGGCGCGCGGGATCGGGGGCGTAGATGGCCACGCCCTTCGCATCCGTGCCCAGCTTCGGTCCCAGGAAGAAGCTGTCGATGTTCGAGCGCAATTGCGGCCGGTGGGCTTCGCTCGTGTAAACCGAGGCATTGTAGTTGGCCTCATATTGCCAGGCGCTGCCCGGAATGCGGCCCTTGGCGCCCAGCGAAATGGCCGTGGCCAGGTCGTCCCAGCTACGGTTGTAGCGTTGCACGCCGCCGATTTCCTCGGGCGAGATAAAGCGCGTCCACTCTTCGTAGGCGCCGCTGTTCTGGTTCAGGAAGGAATTGCCGTTCAACGAAGCCGAGGTCCACGACGGGCCGCGCGTATTGTTGACGGTCTTGTTTTTGCCAATCAGGACATCGGCAAACAGGGTGGTGTCGGCATCGAGCTCGTAGTTGGCACTGCCGAACACGTTCTGGCTGCTATTCTTGGTCTGCGTGGTCCAGAAGGTCGGGCGGGCTTTCGGGCTGGCGCAATAGCTGCCGTTTTTCGCCGTGTACTTGCTGACGCTGCCGCCGAACATGTCGCCGAACTGGCTGCAAGTGTCGCCCAGGTCGACATAGCTGCCGGCCCCGCCTTTCGCCAGGGTGCGGCGCGCGGCGATCGTCGTCGGCACACCGGAGCGGCTGGTCATGAAGTCGCGGTCCATGCTCCACAGCGGGTCGCGTTCGCTCAGTTCCACGCTGAACAGGGTATGCAGCTTGTCGAAATTGCCGCCGCCCGTCAGCTGCACGCGCTGGTTGCCGGCGCCGCCGCGCGAGGTGCCGCCGACCTTGACGTTGATATCGAAGCCTTCCGCCTGTTTTTTCAGGATCACGTTGACTACGCCGGCAATCGCGTCCGAGCCATAGATGGCCGAGGCGCCGCCGTTGAGGATTTCGATGCGGTCGACGATGCTCGACGGGATGTTCGCCAGGTTGGTGAAGTTGACGGCGCCGTCATAGGCGATGGGGAAGTCGGCCAGACGGCGGCCGTTCAGCAGGATCAAGGTGTGGTTCGGGCCCAGGCCGCGCAGGCTGATGGTATTGGCCGACGGCGTAAAGGTATTGCCGTAATCCTCGCCCTGCGTAAAGCCGCTGTTCTGCACCTGGCTGGTCAGCGCGTCGAAGACGTTCTTGTAGCCCTGCTTGGTGATTTCATCGCCGGTCAGGATGGTGACGGAAGACGGGCCTTCCAGGCTGGCGCGGGGAATGCGCGAACCGGTGACCACGACGGCTGGCGGGGTGGCCGCCGCCTGCTGATCCGCTGCGGGCGCGTGCGTTTGCGCGTGCGCCTGCCATGCGGTGCCGCCCAGGATGGCCAGTACGCCAAGGCTGAGCGGGGTTAACTTGAACTGTTTCGACATCGTTGCGCTTCTCAAGGTGGGAGAAAAGCGGGAAGATAGCAAAATGCCAGTCATTCCAGAACGAATCGATTCATCTTTCTATATATCAAAATTGTTATATAGAAAGATTTTTGAGCAGGAAACCGCCAGGCACGCCGGCGAGCGCATGGCAGGAACATGCGCGCTAACGGCGCATGATGGCAATTTCCTTGTGGGATGGCCGCAGCAGGCGCGTGACCGTGTCGGCGGGACTTTCCATCGCACTCAACAGCCTGCTCGCGCCCATGGCCGGCGTGCAGCTGCCGCTGCTGCGGTAGCGCAGCGCCGCCGCCAGCATGCCTTCGGACGGGTCGCCCAGCTGATGCTGGTAATCGTCCGTCACGTCGCAGGTCGGCGCCATGCCATCGGCAAAGTCGCCAAAGCCCTTGGCATTGACGCCCTGGAACTGCACGGCGAAATAGGTGGTGCCGCAATTCGGTGCAGGATAGAAACCGTAGGGCTTGCCGCACGTCGTGCCGCCGATCAGGTTGACCTGCACGTCCACGCCGCGCAAGCCATTGATGATGGCCTCGCTGGCGGAGCAGGTATTGCCCGTCGTCAGCAAGGTCACGCGCTTGAGACCCAGCGAGGGCAAAGGCGTGCCCTTGGGCAGGGGATTCGGGGCGGGAAAGCCCTGGCTTTGCGCATGGAAGGGCACGGGCGCTTCCGGCCGCGTCTTGTCATTGAAGAGCACCTGCTCGAAAGTCTTGCCGGCAGTAACTTGCGGGCCAGCAATCATGTAAGCGAGTTCGCTGGCAACATCGAGATAGCCGCCGCCGTTGTAGCGCACGTCAAGCACCAGGTCGCTGATGCCGGCCGCCTGGAAGCGGCCCATGGTCTCGACCAACTGGCGCTCGGCCACGTTGTTGTGCGTATTGAAGGTCAGATAGCCCACCTTGCCCGTGGGCGTATCGATAATGCGCTCGTTCTGCACGGCGCTGGTGCTCACGTCGACCGCCGTCAGGCTCACGGACAGAGGCGCGCCGTTGCGGCTGAATCCCAGCGCGTGCGTGCCTTGCGCCTTGGGGAACAGGCCGGCGTTGATGATCTGCACGCTGGCCGTGTCAGGAGCATGGACGAAATCGACGCCATCGATGGTTTGCAGCACGTCGCCGCGCTGCAAGCCCGCCAGCGCCGCCGGCGAGCCCGGCTCGACGATCGTGACCACGGCCTTGCGCGGCGGCGTCGTGCGCGTTACCGCCAGCAGCATGCCGTAGCCCAGTTCGATACCATTCTGCGCCGCCTCCCACTCTGCCGTCGGCAAGGTGAAATGGAACTGGTCCTTGGGCTTGCCGGACGCCGTCGTGGCCGTTGTCTTCAGCACGTCGAAATAGGCGATGGGCGTGGCAAAGCTTTGCGGCAAGTACGTGGTCGGTACTTCGCGGTACCACAGATACGTTTCATCGATCCAGCTGCGCACCCACGTCTGTTCATTGAGCAAGGTTCCCGGCTTATCGATGCCGCTGCCACTGCGCGGCACGGCGCAGCGGTTCGCCACCGTGGAGGCAGCGACCAGCGCCGTCGGGTCCGTCTGCGTCACGGGCGGCACAACGGACGCGCTATCGCTGCCGCCGCCTCCTCCGCCGCAGGCACTCAACAACAATACGAGAGGAACCGCCAGGGCGGAAAAGCGCAGGGAAGGCATGACAAACTTTCCGAAAAGAAATTATCAGAAAATTATAATGCGTTTTGCAAACAGGCGTTGTTTTCTTTGACACGAAAAAAATGGCGCCCGCAGGCGCCATTGCTACAGCGAGGCGTTCACCCCATCACACGGTGGCCGCCACGGGTGCCGCCACGACGGGCGGTAGCGGCGTCGGCGCGTTGAAGGCGATCAAGAGACTCGCTTCCTTCTCTTTCGCCGCCTTCAAGTGACGCTCCTTCACGTGGCCATAGCCGCGGATGTCTTCCGGGATGCTGGCAATGGCCACGGCTTGCGCCAGCTTGGCCGTCGTCAGCTTCGGCAGCAAGCCACCCACCGTCGCGCGGTACTCCAGAATCAGCGCGCGCTCCATCTTGCGCTCGGCCGTATGGCCGAATACGTCGAAGGCCGTGCCGCGCAAGCCTTTCATTTTGGCCAGCACGCCGAACGCCTTCAGCATCCACGGGCCATATTCCTTCTTGATCAGATGGCCCTGGGCATCCGTTTTCGCCATGATCGGCGGCGCCAGGTGGAACTTGAGCTTGATGTCGCCTTCGAACATGGACGCGATCTTCGCCTGGAAGGCGCCGTCCGTGTACAGGCGCGCCACTTCGTACTCGTCCTTGTAAGCCATCAGCTTGTAGAAGTAACGGGCCACGGCTTCCGTCAGGCGCAAGTGCGGACCATTCAGGGCGCTTTCGGCGGCGCGCACCTGTTTGATGAAGTCCAGGTACTGCTGCGCATACGCGCGGTCCTGGTAGGCCGTCAGCAGGGCGACGCGTTTTTCGATGATGTCGTCGAGCGTGTCGATGCGCTTGAATTCCACCACCTTCGCTGGCGTGGTCATGCGCACCAGGCTGGCCGCATCGTGGGCACCCGCGCGGCCCCAGTTGAAGGCCGCCTTGTTGAATGCCACCGAGACGTTGTTCAGGTCGATGGCCTTCATGATGGACGCTTCGCTCAATGGCACTTTGCCCTTTTGCCATGCATAACCGAGCATGAACATATTCGTGGCGATGGAGTCGCCCATCAGCGCCGTGGCGATCTGGCCCGCGTCGATGAAATCGACGTGATCCGTACCGCAGGCCTTTTCGATTTCCATGCGCGCCGAGGCGCCGGGGAATTGCCAGTCCGGATTCTTCACGAAGGCGGCCGTGGACGAGCTGGTCGAGTTGATCATGGCCCAGCTGCGGCCCTCTCCCATGCGCGACAGGGCGTCGCGGCTGGCCGTGACGATCAGGTCGCAGCCGATCACCAGGTCGGCCGCACCCGTGCCGACGCGCGTCGAGTGGATATCTTCCTGGCGGTCCGCCAGGCGCACGTGCGACATCACGGGGCCGCCTTTTTGCGCCAGGCCGCTCATGTCCAGCACGGAACAGCCCTTGCCTTCCACGTGCGCCGCCATGGCCAGGATCTGGCCGACGGTGACGACACCCGTGCCGCCGATGCCGGTGACGAGGATGCCGAACGGCTCGGCCGTCGAAGGAATCTGCGGTGTCGGCAAGGCCGGCGCGGCTGGCGCGTCCTTGTCGGCGGCAGCCGCCTTCTTCGGCTTTTTCAGGCCGCCGCCTTCCACCGTCACGAAACTCGGGCAGAAGCCCGTCGTGCACGAGAAATCCTTGTTGCAGGACGACTGGTTGATCTGGCGCTTGCGCCCCAGTTCCGTTTCCAGCGGTTCCACCGACAGGCAGTTCGATTGCACGGAGCAGTCGCCGCAGCCTTCGCAGACGGCTTCGTTGATGACGGCGCGCTTGGCCGGGTCCGGGTATTCATTGCGTTTCCGGCGGCGGCGTTTTTCCGAGGCGCAGGTCTGGTCGTAGATCATGGCCGACACGCCGGGCATGTCGCGCAGTTCGCGCTGCACGTCCATCAGTTCCGAACGGTGGCGCACGGTGACGCCTTCGGCCCAGGCGTAATCATCCGGGTATTTTTCCGGTTCGTCCGTGACGACGATGATGGGACCGACGCCTTCGGCGGCGATCTGGCGCGAAATGATGGCCGGAGACAAAGGCCCGTCGAATTCCTGGCCACCCGTCATGGCCACCGCATCGTTGAACAGAATTTTATAAGTGATGTTGACCTTGGCCGAGACGGCCGCGCGGATGGCAAGGATGCCCGAGTGGAAATACGTGCCGTCGCCGAGGTTGGTAAACACGTGCTTTTCATTCGTGAACGGCGCCTGCCCCACCCAGGTAACGCCTTCGGCGCCCATGTGGGTAAAGGTCGACGTCTCGCGGTCCATCCACAGCACCATGTAGTGGCAGCCGATGCCGGCCAGCGCGCGCGAGCCTTCCGGCACCTTGGTCGAGCTGTTGTGCGGGCAGCCCGAGCAGAAGAACGGCGTGCGGTCTTTCTGCGGGTCGGGTTTCGCGCTGATGGCCTTGAGGACGTTTTCCTTCGCTTCCAGGTAGGCGATGCGTTCCTTCACGCGCTGCTCGACGGGGTGGCCCGCGTAGTAGCGCGAAATGCGGCTGGCGATGGCGCGGGCGATCATGGCCGGGTTCAGCTCATACGTGGCCGGCAGCAGCCAGTCGCCGTGTCCCGTGCCCTTCTGGTTGCTCCACTCGCCCGTGTCGTCGAACTTGCCGACCACGCGCGGACGCTCGCCATCCTTCAGGTTGTACAGCTCTTCCTTCAGCGCGTATTCGAGGATTTGCCGCTTTTCCTCGACCACGAGGATCTCGTCGAGGCCTTTGGCGAATTCATGCACGCCGTCCGCTTCCAGCGGCCAGGTCATGCCGATCTTGTACAGGCGGATGCCGATGTCGGACGCCGTCTGCTCGTCGATGCCGAGATCCGCCAGCGCCTGGCGCGTGTCCAGATACGATTTGCCGGCCGTGATGATGCCGATGCGCGCCTTCGGGCTGTCCCAGATGATTTTATTGAGCTTGTTGGCACGCGCATACGCCAGCGCCGCATACCATTTGTAGCTGTTCATGCGGACTTCTTGTTCCAGCACCGTGTCGGGCCAGCGGATGTTCAAGCCGCCGGCCGGCATCTCGAAGTCCGTCGGCAAGGTGATCTGCACGCGGTCCGGGTCGAAATCGACGGCGGCGCCCGACTCGATGATGTCGGTCACGCATTTCATCGACACCCATAGCCCCGTGTAGCGGCTCATGGCCCAGGCGTGCAAGCCGTAGTCGATGTATTCCTGCACCGACGACGGGTACAGCACGGGGATGCCGCAAGCGTTCAGGATATGGTCGGACTGGTGCGCCGTGGACGACGATTTCGCCGCATGGTCGTCGCCGGCCAGCACCAGCACGCCACCGTGCTTGGCGGAACCGGCGTTATTCGCGTGTTTGAACACGTCGCCGCAGCGGTCGACGCCGGGGCCCTTGCCGTACCACATGCCGAACACGCCGTCGTACTTCGCGTCTTCGAACAGATTCGTCTGCTGCGTGCCCCAGACGGCCGTGGCGGCCAGGTCTTCGTTCAGGCCCGGGTGGAACTTGACGTGGTGTTCATCGAGGTACTTTTTTGCCTTGATCGCCGTCATGTCGACGGACGTCACCGGCGAACCGCGGTAACCGGTGATGTAGCCGGCCGTATTCAGGCCAGCTTTCAGGTCGCGCTCGCGCTGCAGCATGGGCAGGCGGATCAGCGCTTGCGTGCCCGTCATGAAGGCGCGGCCACGCTCCAGGGTGTATTTGTCGTTCAGGGAAATTTCGGACGCGTGCGCGCCCGGCTCAAGACTCGAGCCCTTGATTGGTGCATTCATTACTTGTCTCCATTATTCTCTGTGCTACGCGTGCAGGTCGGTTGAACTCACACGTACCGGCCGCGCTTTGTGAGCATGCCGGTGCGGAAAAATGACTTGTTTGTCGTAGACTACCACAGGAAGGCGCGCAGTTCTTTGCTGCGCTGCACTCCCGGGCTGATACTCTTTTACTACTATTTGCTACAGCACAATACTTATGCCGCGTTCGTATCTTTCAGCACGCCGCGCTTGATCTGGTCCAGCTCGATCGACTCGAACAGGGCGCGGAAGTTGCCTTCGCCGAAGCCCTGGTCGCCCTTGCGCTGGATGATCTCGAAGAAGATCGGGCCGATCACCGTCTGCGTGAAGATTTGCAGCAGCAGTTCGCGTTCCGTTTCCGTGCTGTGGCCATCGATCAGGATGCGCAGGCGGCGCAGTTCTTCCAGCTGCTCGCCGTGGTTCGGCAGGCGGCGGTTGACCAGCTCATAGTAAGTTTCAATCGTGTCCTGGAAATCGATACCCGTATCGCGCATGCCTTGCACGGAGGCGTAGATATTGTCCGTGCCCAGGGCGATATGCTGGATACCTTCGCCATGGTACTGGTCCAGGTATTCGGCGATCTGCGACTTGTCATCCGACGATTCATTGATCGGGATGCGGATCTTGCCGCATGGCGAAGTCATGGCTTTCGATTTGAGGCCCGTCAACTTGCCTTCGATGTCGAAATAGCGCACTTCGCGGAAGTTGAACAGGCTTTCATAGAAGCTCGCCCATTCCTTCATGCGGCCGCGGTGCACATTGTGCGTCAGGTGGTCGATGTAGGTCAGGCCATGGCCGACCGGATTGGCGACGGCGCCGGGAATGGCGACGAAATCGACGTCATAGATGCTGATGTCGCCGATGCCGCCCGGTGCGGCCGCGTTTGGCTTGTCGGCGCCCTTGCCGCGCCAGCGGTCGACGAAGTACAGCAGGGAATCGCCCACGCCCTTGATGGCGGGGATATTCAGCTCCATCGGACCCGTTTTATTGTCGAAACCCCAGGCGCCCAGTTCCAGCGCGCGGCGATACACGAAAGCCGCGTCGTCGACGCGGATGGCGATGGCGCACACGGACGGGCCGTGATGGCGGGCAAAACGCTGCGCGAACGAATCTTGTTCGGCATTGATGATGAAATTGATGTCGCCCTGACGGTACAGGGTCACATCTTTGTGGCGGTGGCGCGCGATGGCCGTGAATCCCATGTTCTCGAACAGCTTGCCCAATGCTTTTGGGTCTGGTGCTGCATACTCGACGAACTCGAAACCATCGGTACCCATCGGGTTATCCCAAGGCTGAAATTGCATGATGTCTCCTCCAAGAAGTAGCGCACAGTATAGGCGCGGTCTGTGGGCATTAAATGCCAAAGATCTCCCGAACAATCATGATTTGCGCAATAATATTGCGTGAAACAAGAACCACCGGAGGTAGCATGAGCAAAATTACGCTGGATAAAACGGATCGCAAGATCCTCGCCGTCCTGCAGGCCGATGGCCGCCTGTCGAATCAGGACGTGGCCGAGCAGGTCAGCCTGTCGCCGTCGCCATGCTTGCGCCGCGTCAAACGGCTGGAAGAAGCGGGCGTGATCCGCCAGTACGTGGCCCTGCTGGACCCGGAAAAGATCGGCCTGGGCTTGCTCGCCTACGTCAACGTGCGGCTGGAAAAGCACAGCGACGCCACGGCCCACAGCACGGCGCGCGTGCTGGCGCCGAACCTGGTGACGAACACGTCGCCGCGCGCCGACTTTGCCGTGGCCGTGGCGCAATGGCCGGAAGTGGTGGCTTGCTATGCGATGACAGGCGAGATGGATTATCTGTTGCGCGTGCACGTGGAAGACATGGAACACTTTTCGCGCTTCATGATGGCCACCCTGCTGCGCCACCCGGCCGTACTGGACGTCAAATCGAGCTTCGCCTTGCAGCGCATCAAGGATACGACGGCCCTGCCCCTGCTGTAATCAGTCGGCCGGCGGCGGGGGTGGCGCTGGCTTCTTGCGCCCCGGCAAGCGCTCGAACAGTTTGTACGCGGCGCGCGCATTCGCCTTGAACGTGTAGTCGAACATGGCGAACTGCTCCTGCACGGCTTCCTGCAGCATGCTGGTCGGGTTCGGCGGCAATAGTTTCAGATAAGCATCAGCTTCGCCATAGTCGCGCTGGATTTCCATGCCCGCCTTCTTGGCGATATGCATCATCGTCTTGTTCGACGACAAACAATGCATGTACAGGGTATCGACATCGTTGTTGCGGCAGTGAATTGCCGCCCGCTCGAACAGTTTCGAGCCGACGCCCATGCCGCGCATGGATTTCGACACGGACACGCCAAACTCCGCCACCTGCTCCTTGTCCGTGACGATACTTTTCGCCGGCGACTGGTCCTTCGGCGCGAAGGCCAGATGGCCCACGCCCACCAGCTTGAACAGGCTGTTGTAGACGCCATAAATCATGTCACGCGAGAAATCCATCTTTTGCACGTACTGGGCCACGAGTTCATCAGGCAAGGCGCTGCCGAAGCGCAGCAAGCGGTCGCTTTTCTCGAGCGACAAAAAATGCTTCATCATGCGGCGCCGGTCGCGCTCATGCAACTGCTTGACGAGCACGGTCGGACGCCCGCCGCCGCTACGGCTGAGCCAGCGGCGAAACGGGTTTTGAAACAGCTTGGGTAAGGTCACGTCGACTCCTGGGGGCGGTGCTGCGGCACGTCAGGCCGTTATTGTGCAGTGCAACATCATGGCGCCATTGTAGCCTATTCCCGCCATTCAAGCCTGGGCCAGGAAGGCCGCCACCGCCGCTACCCGCGCCGCATGGATGACTTCAGGGATGCGTTTCGGCTCCGTGCAGCCTTGCGCCAGCGCGCCCGCATTCACGCCGCGCGCCGCGTCAAGAGCGCCCTGCAGCCGTGCCGCCTGGGGAAAGTCGCCGGTGACCAGTCCGTCGCAAGCCACTGCCTGCAGCAGTTGCGCGAAGCGCTGCGGCTTGCGCAGTCCGTCACAGCGTTCGCACAAGCTCACCACGGCTTCGGCGCCCAAGTCCAGCGCGCCATTGATATGCTCCAGCTCGCGCGCCGCCATGACGGCCAGTTCGCGGCACTCGTTGGGCACGCGCAGGCGCTCGCTCAGCTGCTCGATGGCATCCTTGCTCAAATGCAGCATCAAGGCGGCGAAGCGCACGGGCAAGTCAAGACCTTGCGCGGCCGCATGGTCGATGACCTGCAGCAAGCGCTCGCTCAACGTGATTTCTCCCATGATGCGCGCCAGCGCACCGCACTCGTGCAGCACCGCCAGCATGCGCGCAGGATGGCTTTCCATCAGCCCCTTGGCCACTTCCTGCCACACGCGCTCGGCCACCAGGGCGTCGACTTCGCCGTTGGCCACCATCCGGCGCATCAGTTCCATGGTGGCGGGCGCGACAGTGAAAGTATGAAAACGGGCGGCAAAGCGGGCCAGGCGCAAGATGCGCACGGGGTCTTCGCCGAACGCATCGGAGACGTGGCGGAAGATTTTATTCTGGATATCCTGAATGCCGCCGAACGGGTCGGTCAACGTCCCATCCTCGGCCCGGGCGATGGCGTTGATGGTCAGATCGCGCCGCACCAGGTCGTCTTCCAGGGTGACGTCGGGCGCCGTGTGGAAAACAAAGCCCCGGTAGCCGGGGGCCGTCTTGCGTTCCGTGCGGGCCAAGGCGTATTCTTCCTGCGTCTTCGGGTGCAAAAACACGGGGAAATCCTTGCCGACGGGCCGGAAGCCTTGGCGCAGCATGTCTTCGGGCGTGGCGCCCACGACGACGTGGTCGTGGTCTTTCACGGGCAAGCCCAGCAGTTGGTCGCGCACCGCGCCACCGACCGTGTATATCTTCATAACACTCTTTTCTTAATCAGGCAGTTCCGCGTCATGCTTGGCTGCAACTTCCGTCTCCGCCAGCGCTTCCGCGATCCAGCGGGCCACGGCCGGATGCGCCTGCACGCGCTCGCAATACGCGTTCAGCGCCGGCGCCAGGCTCACACCATACGTGCGGAAACGCATGACGACGGGGGCGAAATACGCGTCGGCGATGGAAAACTCGCCAAACAGGAACTGGTGGTGGCCAAAGCGGGACAGGCACTCTTCCCAGATTTCACTGATGCGGCCGATGTCCGCCTGCGCGGCGGCCGTGCGGCCACGGCCCGGCAGCTTCGCCTTGATATTCATCGACATGTCCGTGCGCAAGCCGGTAAAGCCGGAATGCATTTCCGCGCAGATACAACGCGCCATGGCGCGCGCGGCCACGTCTTGCGGCCACATGTGTTTATCGGGAAACTGCTCGGCCAGGTATTCGCAGATGGCCAGGCTGTCCCAGATCGTGATCTCGCCCGCCAGCAGCACGGGAACCCGGCCGCAGGCCGAATATTCAGCGATTTTCGTCGCCGTGTCCTGCTGGTCGAGCAGCACGCGCACTTCCTGGAACGGGATGCCGAAGGCCGTCATGGCCACCCACGGGCGCATCGACCAGGACGAGTAATTCTTGTTGCCGATGATCAGGGTCAAACCTGGCTCGCGGGCGGCGGCCAGGGCTTGCGTCAGGCTGGGGTCAAGGATGGTCGTTTGCATGGTCGGGTATCAATTCATTAAGTTATGGCAGATCGGCCGCGATGGCGCTGTTTTTCGGTCCCACGGTGCCCAGGCGCGCTTTCAGCGATTGCGGGCTCTTCTCGAACAGGGCCGCGTAATACGTGGCGTTGGCCATCACGTTTTTCACGTAGCCGCGCGTTTCCGTGTACGGAATGATCTCGGCGAAGATGGCGCCTTCCAGCGGCCGCGTCATGGTGGCGCGCCAGATGCGCAGGCGCCCCGGCCCCGCGTTGTAGGCGGCGCTGGCCAGCACTTGCGAACCGTCGAGGCCGCCAAGCACCATGTTCAGGTAGTTGGTGCCCAGCAAGACATTGGTGCGCACATCGCTCAAGGTTTCCGTGACGAAATCGGTCAAACCGATCTTCTTGGCGACATAACGGGCCGTCGATGGCATGACCTGCATCAAACCGGACGCGCCCACATGCGACTGCGCATCCATGATGAAGCGCGATTCCTGGCGGATCAAGCCGTACACCCAGGCTTTATCGAGACCCAGGGTTTGCGTGGCCGGATGCATGACGTCGTCGTGCGGCGTCGGATAGCGTTGCGTATAGTCCACTTCCAGGCGCGTGCGGTCGGACGTGTTGACCATGCGGTCGAGCACATTGTTCTGGCGCGCAAATTCCGCGGCCGCCAGATGTTGCCGGTCCGTCATCGAACGCAATTCCCAGTTCCACTCGCGCGTGCCTTCGAAGCGCAGGCGCATGTTGAAGAATTTCAAGGCCCGCTGCAGCCCCGGATTGGCGGCCATGGCGGCAATTTCCGCCGGCGTGACGGGCTGGCCCGGCGGCGGCAACACCAGATGGTTGCCCAGCTCTTCATTCGCCAGCAAGCCGTAGAAATTCGATTGCTCGGAAATCGTGCGGTACAGGGCGTCGGCCTGCGCGTTCGGGCGTCCCGGCGTTTCCGCCTGCTGCGCGCGCGCCAGCCAGTACACCCAGGTGGGGTCGGCGCGCAGGGAGGCCGGCATGGCCTGGATGGCGGCCTTCACCTCGGGCCAGTTGCCTTCACGCAAGGCGATACGCGCCTTCCACTGCATCTGCTCCTGAGTCAACGGTGCACCATTGGTTTTTTGCCAATATTCAAATGCTTCCGGCGCCAGCCCATACGACGCCTGCAAGGCCAGGCTTGCCCAGCCGATGGCCTGTTCCTGCGGCGTCAGCTGCGCACTCGCCTTTTGCAGGGCCACCACGCCCAGTTTCAAGGTGCTTTTCGCCATGCGGCCCACGGCCACCAGGTACATCTCGTGGTCGGCACGGCTGGCGCCCGCACCCTTGGCCAGCACCAAGGCCGGCAAGTCGATGGCTTGCGCCATCTTCGCGTCGGACGCGCCCAGCAGCAGCGCGATGCGGCGCGCCGGGCCCGTGGCGTTGGTCTGGCCCGCCAGGCGGATCTGCGCCCACAGGTCGTTCGTGTCGAACTGGCCGTTTTGCGCCAATGCGGCGATCAGGCTGCCGCACGCTTCGCCATAGCCGGGCGGCGAGACGAGCAGCTTGCGCGCCTCGGACGCCACGTTCTGCCCCTTGGCGGCGCGCGACATCAGCGCGTAGCACTTGAGCTGGGTGTCGTCATCGAGGGCGAATTGCGGATATTGTTCATCGAACACGACCCAGTCGCGCTTGCGGCCCAGTTCCAGCAGCCAGTCGTTGCGGAAGCGGTCGGCGATGGCGCTGCCCTTGTAGCGGTTCAGGTAATCGCGAAATTGCGCCTCGGTCAGCAGTTTGATGCGCGGTTTCAGCCGATAATAGTCAACATACGAGGGAATCTGGTAATTCGTCAGCCGTCCCGCATAAAAGTCGGCTTTTTCGGCGTCATCCTTGCGCGCGGCGTCGCGCAGCAGCAGGAAGGCATCGTCCTCGCTGCGCGTGTCGGACGCCAGCGCGGCGGCAGGGGAGACGGTGGCGGACACCTGGGCCAGGGCGGCCAGGGGAGACAAGGCCGATGCGGCACACAGCATCGTGCCGGCAATCCATTTCAGTGGGGAAATCAATGTACGACTCTCAATCTTGATGGTGATATGAATAGCGACCCTAGAATAACATGCGATCCGGCTACACGGCCACCCATTGCGCCACAGGAAAAAGCCGGCTTGCGCAAAGCCTTGCTGGCGGCCCGGCGCGCCCTGCCCGACGCCACGCGCGCCGGGTGGGATGCGGCCATCGCGCAGCGCCTGCTGGACTGGTGCGCGCAAGAAAATGTCAAGGAACTGGGCGTTTACTGGCCCCTGCACGGCGAGCCGGACTTGCACGATGCCTATGCGCAGCTGGCCGCGCGCGGCGTGCAATTGAGCTTGCCCGTGGTGCTGGAAAAACATGCGCCGCTGGCATTTTCCGACTGGACACCGGGCGAGCCCATGGTCAAGGATGGCATGGGCGTGGCCGTGCCGGCCCGGTTGCGCCTGCGTCCGGCGCCGGCAGCCCTGCTCGTGCCCTGCCTGGGTTTTAACCAGGAACGCTTTCGCCTCGGCTATGGCGGCGGCTATTACGACCGCACCCTAGAACACGCGCCGCGGCCAGTGACCGTGGGAGTGGCATACGGCTGCCTGAAGGCATCATTTGCCAGTGGCACATACGACATCGCCCTCGATCACATCGTGACCGAGGGCGATCTGTTCTGACAAGTCAGGACGGTTTATTTCACCAGGCGCTGCCACAGTGCTGTCGTGGGCGCCGCCTGGTTCATGCTATAGAAATGCAAGCCTGGCGCGCCGCCTTCCAGCAAACGCTCGCACAGGCCCGTCACCACGTCCAGGCCAAACGCCTTGATGGACGCGCTGTCGTCGCCGAAGCTAGCCAATTTCAGACGCACCCAGCGTGGAATTTCCGCGCCGCACATGTCCGAAAAGCGCATCAGCTGCGTGTAGTTCGTGATCGGCATGATACCGGCCACGATAGGCACGTTGATGCCCATCTTCTGCGTCTGCTCGACAAACTGGAAATACGCGTCGGCATTGTAGAAGTACTGGGTGATGGCGGCATTGGCACCGGCCTGCACCTTGCGCGCGAACGCGTTCAAGTCGTCCTGCGGCGAACGGGCTTGCGGATGCACTTCCGGATAGGCGGCCACTTCGATATGAAAATGGTCGCCCGTCTCGGCGCGAATGAATTCCACCAGCTCGTTGGCGTAGCGGAACTCGCCCGAGGCGCCGTAGCCGCTCGGCAAGTCGCCGCGCAAGGCCACGATGCGGTTCACGCCGGCCGCCTTGAACTCACCCAGCACGGCGCGGATCGATTCGCGCGAGCCGCCCACACAAGACAAGTGCGGTGCGGCTTGTTCGCCGGCCGCCAGGATCTCGCGCACGGTATCCAGCGTGCCCTGCTGCGTCGTGCCGCCCGCGCCAAACGTCACCGAGAAATACTTCGGATGCAATTCAGACAATTTAATACGCGTGGCGCGCAGCTTTTCCGCCCCTTCCGGGGTTTTCGGCGGGAAAAACTCAATACTGAAGTTATGCTTTTCCATCGTCGTTACTCAAAAGTAAGGTCGACAGAGCCCAGGAAATGATGCTGTACAGAATGGCACCGCCCACGGCAGACCAGAAACTGGCGACATGGAAACCATCGATCACCTGCGCCACCAGCCAGAACAGGAAGCCGTTGATGATCAAAATGAACAGGCCCAGCGACAGGAACGTCACGGGCAGGGTCAAGAGGATCAGCAAAGGACGGATCAGCGCATTGACCAGCCCCAGCACGGCAGCGGCCAGCAGCGCGGTCCAGCCGCTGCTCATCGTCACCGAGTGCATCAGGTATGGGACGGCAAACAGGGCTGCCGCATTGATAAACCAAATCAGTAGCAAGCGCATTTCTCTAGCCTGTCAAAAGTAGGGTCAGGCCGGCGGCAGGCGCCGGCCCTCAGAGGGTGAGTTACAGCCCCGGACTACCGATTAATAACGGTAGTGCTCTGGCTTGTATGGACCTTCCGTGCGCACGCCGATGTAGTCGGCTTGCTCTTGCGTCAGTTCCGTCAGTTGCGCATTCAACTTTTTGAGTTGCAGGCGAGCGACTTTTTCATCCAGGTGTTTTGGCAGGGTGTACACGCCGACCGGGTAGTTGGCCGTGTTCGCGTACAGCTCGATCTGGGCGATCGTCTGGTTGGCAAACGACGAGCTCATCACGTACGACGGGTGGCCCGTGCCGCAACCGAGGTTGACCAGACGGCCTTCGGCCAGCAGGATGATGCGGCGGCCCGACGGGAAGATGATGTGGTCGACTTGCGGCTTGATGTTTTCCCACTCGTATTGTTTCAACGAAGCAACGTCGATTTCATTGTCAAAGTGACCAATGTTGCAGACGATGGCCTGGTCTTTCATGCGCGTCAGGTGGTCGTGCGTGAGGATATGGTAGTTGCCGGTGCAGGTAACAAAGATGTCGCCGTGTTCGCAGGCGTAATCCATGGTCACCACGCGGTAGCCTTCCATCGCCGCCTGCAGTGCGCAGATCGGGTCGACTTCCGTCACCCACACTTGCGCCGACAGGGCGCGCATGGCTTGCGCCGAACCCTTGCCCACGTCACCGTAACCGGCGATGACGGCTACTTTACCGGCGATCATCACGTCGGTGGCGCGCTTGATGCCATCGACCAGGGAT
This sequence comes from Janthinobacterium sp. GW460-12-1-14-LB5, assembly GCF_059423585.1. NCBI lineage: Bacteria > Pseudomonadati > Pseudomonadota > Betaproteobacteria > Burkholderiales > Oxalobacteraceae > Janthinobacterium > Janthinobacterium sp. GW460-12-1-14-LB5. The sequence goes on from NZ_JBWKYD010000008.1 coordinate 36,199, forward strand.
TCGCGGCAGCCGTACAGGTTGTCGAATTTCGATTTCGTGACGGAATCGTTGACGTTGATCGCAGGGAAAGCCAGCTTGCCTTCCTTGTGCATCTGATACAGGCGGTGCACGCCGGTCGTCGTTTCTTCCGTCACGCCCAGGATTTCCGGCAAACGCTTCGAGTACCAGGTCGGGTCGGCCAGCAAGTGCTTCTTGATCGAGTTGAACAGGCAGATTTCTTCTTCCGAACCGGGGTTCGCCAGCACCGACAGGTCGGTTTCCGCGCGCACGCCCAGGTGCAGCAGCAGGGTAGCATCGCCGCCATCGTCGAGGATCATGTTCGAGTAGACAGCCTTGCCGTCCACGTTCGGCCATTCGAAGATGCGGTGCGTGTATTCCCAGTAGTCGTCCAGCGACTCGCCCTTGACGGCGAACACGGGCGTGCCGGCGGCAGCGATGGCGGCGGCGGCGTGATCTTGCGTGGAGTAAATGTTGCACGATGCCCAACGCACTTGCGCGCCCAGTGCTTCCAGGGTCTGGATCAGCACGGCGGTCTGGATGGTCATGTGGATGGAACCGGTGATGCGCGCGCCCTTCAATGGCTGCGCTGCCGCGAATTCTTCGCGGATGGCCATCAGGCCAGGCATTTCCGTTTCAGCAATCTTGATTTCTTTGTCGCCCCATGCGGCCAGAGTGATATCGGCGATGGTGTAGTCGTGTTGCGATTTGAGTACGGCGTTCATCACGCCCTCCTTTCAGTTGAAAAAGGTACGTGAGCGCGGTTGCAGGATATTCCGAGCCTGGCGAATTTCTTCGTCGCAACGCTCCTCGGACACGGGATTTTAACATTGTCAAGCCGTGCGCGCCAGCCTGTTCGGCATGCATTGCCAACTAACAACATATAAAAAAAGCGCCCGCGGCCAGAAGGCCGGGGCGCTCATTCAGCAAGCGGGCTCGATTATTTCAGGCCGGCGGCGTCGCGCAGCAGGGCGACCTTGTCCGTGCGTTCCCACGTGAATTCCGGCTCTTCGCGGCCGAAATGGCCGTAGGCGGCGCTCTTCTGGTAGATCGGGCGCAGCAGGTCGAGCATTTGCACGATGCCTTTTGGACGCAAATCGAAGTGCGCCAGCACCAGCTTGGCGATTTCCGCGTCGGGAATCACGCCCGTGCCTTCCGTGTAGACGGTGATGTTGATCGGCTTGGCCACGCCGATGGCGTAGCTGACCTGCACCTGGCATTGGCGCGCCAGGCCGGCGGCGACGATGTTTTTCGCCACGTAGCGGGCCGCGTAGGCTGCCGAACGGTCGACTTTCGACGGGTCCTTGCCCGAGAATGCGCCGCCGCCGTGCGGCGCTGCGCCACCGTAGGTGTCGACAATGATCTTGCGCCCGGTCAAGCCGCAATCGCCTTGCGGACCGCCGATGACGAAACGGCCCGTCGGGTTGACGAGGAATTTGGTATCCGTCAGCCATTCGCGCGGCAGGATGGGCTTGATGATTTCCTCGATGACGGCTTCTTCGATCTGCTTGTGCGAGATTTCCGGCGCATGCTGGGTCGACAGCACGACCGTGTGCACGCCGACGGGACGGCCATCGACGTAGCGCAGCGTCACTTGCGATTTCGCATCCGGACGCAGCCATGGCAAACGGCCATCCTTGCGCAGTTGCGACTGGCGCTCGACCAGGCGGTGCGCGTAGTGGATGGCGGCAGGCATCAGCTCGGCCGTTTCGTCGCAGGCGTAGCCGAACATCAGGCCCTGATCGCCGGCGCCTTGATCCAGGTCAATCCCCGCACCTTCATCGACGCCTTGCGCGATGTCCGGCGACTGCTTGTCGTAGGCCACCAGCACGGCGCAACCCTTGTAGTCGATGCCGTATTCCGTGTTGTCGTAGCCGATGCGTTTGATGGTTTCGCGCGCAACTTGAATATAATCCACATTGGCGTGAGTGGTAATCTCGCCCGCCAGCACTACCAGACCCGTGTTGCACAGGGTTTCGGCAGCCACGCGGGCGGCTGGATCCTGGGCCAGGATGGCGTCAAGGATGGCGTCTGAAATTTGATCGGCAACCTTGTCGGGATGGCCTTCCGAGACGGATTCGGAAGTGAAGAGATAGTCGTTTGACATTGCAAGCTCCTGTTTACTATGTGAATGTTCTGTCGCAGTAAAGAGGATTTTGCCTGCGACGCTTTAGCGATATTTATATTCCGCATCGCAAGTTGTCTATTAACTCAGCGGTTACTGCATACGTGGTATTTTACGCTTCTTAAAAAATTTTGGCACGGCAACACGCCATTCCTGGAAACAGCTTACACATGTTAGTCCCAATTTTCCGCTTCTTGTCCATTTTTCCCCTGCCCGTTCTACATGGCCTTGGCGCTGCGCTCGGCTGGGTGATTTACGCCATTTCCCCGTCCTACCGCCGCCGCATGCGCGAGAACATGCAAGGTGCGGGGTTTTCGCAACACTTGCACACGGCCGTGGCCGAAGCGGGCAAGAGCGTGCTGGAACTGCCCTTCATCTGGTGCGCGCCGGCCGAGCGCGTGGCGCGCCATGCCACGGTAGAAAACTGGGAACTGGTGGAAAAAGCGCTGCAGCACGGCCGCGGCATTGTCTTCCTGACACCGCACCTGGGCTGCTTTGAAATCGTCGCCCAGCAAATCGCCCTGCGCACGCCGCTCACCGTGATGTACCGCCCGCCCAAGCGCGCCGCATTAAAACCGCTGATCGAAGGCGCGCGCGCGCGCGAAAACCTGATGCTGGCGCCGGCCAATATGTCGGGCGTGCGCATCTTTGCCAAATGCCTGAAAAAGGGACAACCTATCGGCCTGCTGCCCGACCAGGTACCGCAGGAGGGCGAAGGCGTGTGGGCCGATTTCTTCGGCCGCCCCGCCTACACCATGACCCTGCCCGCCAAACTGGCGCAGATGGGCGGCGCCGAAGTCATCATCACCTACGCGGAACGCCTGCCGGGCGGACGCGGCTACGTCGTGCATTTCGTGCCGTTCACAGAGTCGCTCGACAGCACCTCGGCGGAGCAGGCGCGCACCATCAATGCGGCCATGGAACAATTGATCGCGCGCAGCCCGGCGCAATACCTGTGGAGCTACAATCGCTACAAGGTGCCGCGCGGCGCGCCGCCGCCCACGCCCGCCACGTCCGCCACGCCCGGGGCCGCCAAGGAGCAGGCATGAGACTGCTGATCGCCTTCATGTGGCTGCTGCACTGGCTGCCCCTGCCCATCCTCGGCCGCTTCGGCGTGGCCGTCGGCAGCGTGCTGTTCATCGCCATGCCCACGCGGCGCAAGATCGCCCTGACGAATCTGCGCCTGTGCATGCCGGAACTGACGGAAAAACAACGCGTGGCGCTGGCGCGTCAGCATTTCCAGGCGTATTCGCGCAGCGTGTGGGAACGCAGCATCCTGTGGTGGGCACCGGAAGCGCGCCTGAACCGCCTGATCAAAAAGGTGCCCGCCTTCCCCGGCCAGCAGATCGCCGCCAAGCCGACCATTTTGCTGTGCCCGCACTTCGTCTGCCTCGACGTGGCCGGCGCCGCCACGGCCATGGAAATTTCCGCCTCGTCAATGTACGTGCAGCAAAAGAACGCCGCCTTCGACCAGGCCCTGCGCAACGGCCGCTCGCGCTTCAAGCCGCCCAAGCTGTTTACGCGCCAGGACGGCATCAAGACGATTCTGCGCGCCCTGCGCGACGGCTTGCCCTACTTTATGCTGCCGGACATGGATTTCGGCGAGAAGGATGCGGAATTCGTGCCCTTCTTCGGCGTGCCCGCCGCCACCCTGACGGCCACGGCGCGCCTGGCGCTGGCCGCCAAGGCGCAGGTGATTCCCGTCATCGCCACCTTTTTGCCCAATTACCAGGGCTGGAAGGTGACCTATTACCCGGCGTGGGACGATTATCCGGGCGACGACATCACGGCCGCCACGCGCCGCATGAACGAATTCATCGAAGAGCGCGTGCGCGAAGCGCCGGCCGAGTATTTCTGGACGCATAAACGCTTCAAGACGCGTCCGGAAGGCGAAGCATCGTTCTACAACCAGCACAAGTGATACGGCAGACCATGAAACTTCAATTTACCAAAATGCATGGCGCGGGCAACGATTTCATCGTCATCGACGCCATCAATCAGGATGTCGACTTCACGCCGGCCCAGTGGCAGCGCCTGGCCGACCGCCGTTTCGGCATCGGCGCCGACCAGATCCTCGTGGTGGAAAAGCCGCGCCTGCCCGGCTGCGACTTCCGCTACCGCATCTATAACAATGACGGCGGCGAAGTGGAACAGTGCGGCAACGGCGCGCGCGCCTTCGTCAAGTTCGTCAGCGAAAAAGGGTTATCCGACAAGGCGAGCATCCGCGTGGAAACCATGGCCGGCATCATTGCGCCGCGCCTGGAGCTCGATGGCAGCATCACCGTCGACATGGGCGCGCCCGTGCTCGAACCTGCGCTGGTGCCGTTCGACGCCAGCGGCCTGGCTGGCGTGGCGCAGGGAAATGACACCCTGTGGCCGCTGGCCCTGGCGCTGCCGGGCCAAACGTCTCCCGTGCTGGTGTCCGTCGTTTCGATGGGCAACCCGCATGCCGTGCAAGTGGTCGACGATGTCGATGCGCAAGACCTGGAAGTGACGGGCCCACGCATCGAGCACCACCCGCGCTTTCCCCGCCGCGTCAACGCCGGCTACATGCAGGTCGTCAACCGCCAGCACGTGAAACTGCGCGTGTTTGAACGGGGCGCGGGCGAAACGCTCGCTTGCGGCACGGGCGCCTGCGCCGCCGCCGTGGCCGGCATTCTGCGCGGCGTGCTCGATTCCCCCGTGCGCATCAGCGCGCGCGGCGGCGAACTGTCGATCGCCTGGCAAGGCCCCGGCCATCCCGTCCTGATGACGGGCCCGGCAGTGACCGTGTTCGAAGGCACGATCGAGCTGTAAGGAATGAGTCAGGCGGCCAGGAACTGCTGTTCCTGCGCGACATCAATTTCCGCCAGGTAGCACTTCAGGCGGTACAAACGCTGCCGGTAATTGCCTTCCGGCCCCGTCACGCCGCAATCGACGCGCTCGAACAGGCGCACCACCTGATCGAGCAGCTGGCGCTCCTGCGCCGTGCGGATCAACACCAGGCGCCGCTTGCCGCGCCCATGCGTGGCGCTGATATCGATCAACAGACAATGCCCCTGGTCGGCCGCATGGATATCGAGCAGCAAGGCCTCGGCACGCGACAGGTGAAAGCAGCGCGCCAGCTCCAGCCGCGCCGCCAGCAGGGGGTGGCTCTGGCTCCATTGCCGCAAGTGCCCATCGGCCTGCACGGCGGCGCACTGGCCCCAGTCGCCCGCTTCACCGCGCGGCGCAATGCGCGCCAGCGCCGCCTCCGCTTCACGGCTGCCCTGCGCCTGCGCCTGCAGCAGCCAATACGCGGCGCGCACATCGTTGTTGACGCCGTCGCGGCGATTACGCCAGGCATGCATGCCGCACTCGAGCTGGGCCGGGCCATGCCCCAGGTCGGCGGCACGCTCCAGGCAGGAATGGGCTTCGACCACATTACGCTGGGAAAATTCCGGTTTCGTGTAGATGCGCGACAGCACGAACCAGGCTTCGGCCAGGCCCTGCTCGCCGGCCTGCGTCAGCCAGCGCACGGCCCGCTTGAAATTGGCCGCGCCATTGCGCGTGGCCAGGCGCTGGCCATGCGCATCCATGCGCGCATAGCCAAGTCCCAGCTCCAGCTGCGCCGCGCGGTCGCCGCCATGTGCGGCCAGCTCGCAGCATTGCCAGCCTTCGGCATCGCCGCCAGGCGCCAATGCCTGGGCGCAACGCGACAGCAAGCGCACCTGCTGCGCGTCGAGGGCGATCGTGCGCGCACCGGCCGCCGCCTGGCGCTGCAGCAGTTCGCGCGCCAGCGGCAAGCCTTGCGACAGGAAGCCCGCATGGTTGCCCTGGCTCCAGGCCTGCTCCAGCCAGGCATGCAGCGGCGCGTCGCCATCGAGGGGGGGCTCGCCAGCAGGGGTGGCGTCCGGCCGCGAGGCGGCGGACCACCCTTCTTGCATGGATAGCAACCATTGCGCATCGGGCAAGCCGGCACGCACGGCGGCGTCCAGCGCCACGCGCGCCTTGGCCCGCACGGTCTCGCAACTGGTGCTGGCCGCATTGCCCAGCACCAGTTGCGCCAGCACCAGGCCCGCCTGCACCAGGCCCGCATCGAACGCCTGGGCGTAATAGGGAATCAGCGCCTTGGCTGCCGGTTGCGCCACTTCGAACGGCACATGCGTGCCGATCAGCAAGCATGCTTCCTCGCTATCCTCCTGGGCCGCCCGCGCCAGCCAGTGCAAGGCGGTCGGCAGGCTCTGCGGCACACCCTGTCCAAACAGGTACACGCGTCCCAATGCCAGCTGGCAAGCGACATCGCCAGCACGTGCGCCCTTGATCAATCCTAATGTTTCGCGATTTGCCATCGATTCTCGATATTGAGTCAATGAGTCTAATAATAGTGAGCCGTCTCCAGGCCCATCCATGCAGGCCGTCCCTTAGTGTAACGTCCTTGTGTCATAAATCCGCCAAAGCCGCCTCAAGAACTTGATTCAACGCAACAATGTCCTGGCCCGGACACGCCAAGATGGCAAGGCGCCGCTACCGTGGCGATGGGAAAACGCGTGCCCTCGGCGCCGCATCGGCAAAAACCCCGCGTTACAAAAATACAACAGGGCTGTGGATTTATGACGCTTTTCACCAATCTTTTCACGCATATTTGACCAATCCCGCACGTCTTGCGCGCCGACGAATTAAGGTTCATTCATCGAAACGCGACAGTTAGCGCATTTCAATCTGCTCGGATCTCGGACGGAACTCACTTTTAATAGGGAATAAGACATGAAAAAATCACTCGTTGCCCTCGCACTCTTCGGCGCCTTTGCCGCAACCGCACAAGCGCAGTCGTCCGTCCAAATCTACGGCACGGTCGATGCTGGCCTGGGCAAGTCGACTGGTTCGACCACCGCTGTCACCAAGCGCGACAACAACAAACTGGGCTTCAAGGGCACGGAAGATCTGGGCAATGGCTTGAAAGCTATTTTCCAACTGGAAATTCGCTATGAATCCGACACGGGTACGCTGGAAAGCAACTCCCGTCCGCTGTTCCAGGGTCAAAGCCGCGTCGGCCTGCAAGGCAACTTCGGTACCGTGCGTCTGGGCCGTGGCCTGACCGCCTTCCAGGAATCGAGCACCGCGTTCGAACCATGGTCGGGCATGCCTACGCCAGCCGGTTTCCAGACCGACATCACGGTGGCCGCCTACAGCAGCGATCCGCTGAGCGCAGCCGGCAATTCGCGTAACCGCTTCTCGAACGCCGTGTTCTATAACTCGCCAGTGTTCAGCGGCTTCCAGTTCAACGCCACTGTCGCCGCCAAGGAAGCCAATAACAATCCAGCATTCCCTGGACCAGCGGCCACGCCACCAGCCAACAACTACCCGGTGGCTGCCAATGCCGTGCCAGAGTCGAATCCATACTCGGTCTCGGCCACGTACAACTACGGCCAGTTCGCCGGTATGGCCGCATATGAGCGCAATGGCGTGCAAGCCAAGCTGTGGTCGGTTGCCGCATCGTTCAATCCGGTGACGGAACTGAAACTGATGGCGTCGTACCAGCATCAGGATGACAGCAACTTCAAGATCATCAACACGGATACCAAGGCATGGCTGGTTGGCGCCAACTACGACGTCGGCGCAGGCAAGGTTCGCGCCGGCTACGGTCAAAAAACGCCGGATGGCGTGACCAAAACCAAGCAAGCATCGCTGGGCTACGACTACAACCTGTCGAAGCGCACCTACCTGTACGCGGACATCTCGAACCGCAAGGCGGCAACGTCGATCACCTACATCGGTCTGGGCGTACACCACAATTTCTAATGCCCCGCACGTCACCCGCCACGGGTGATTGCTGAGCAAGAAATGCAAGGCGGCATGGGCAACCATGCCGCTTTTTTCATGGGCGCGCGGAAAATGCACAAGCGCAACGCCCTTTGCGCCTGTGCCACCGCACTCTCGGTTAGAATGAAGCGTTCAACTTTCACTGACAGATATTCTCAATGACCGCCACACTCGATTCCAGCACCGTCGCCCAGTACCTGAGCGAGCACCCGACGTTCTTCGAAGAGCATACCGCGCTGCTCGGCGAGGTCAAGCTGAGCAGCCCGCTGACGGGACGCACCATCTCGCTGCAGGAGCGGCAGATGGAAGTGATGCGCGACAAGTACAAGGCGCTGGAACTGCGCATGTCCAAGCTGAGCCGCCTGGCCGAGGAAAATGGCGACATCGCCAGCAAGTTCCACGGCTGGAACCAGGCCATGCTGCAAGTACGCAACGATGCGGACATGCCGCGCGTACTGGTCGACGCCCTGCAAAGCAACTTCGACGTACCCTACGTCAGCCTGCGCCTGTGGCAAGTGCTGCCGGAACACGCCAACGGCTGGTTCACGGAAGATGTCACGGCCGACGTGCGCATGTTCGCCAACAGCCTGCAAGCGCCGTACTGCGGCAGCAACCGCGATTTCGAAGCCGTGCACTGGTTGCAGGCGGATAAAATCGAATCGACCGTCATGATCGCGCTGCGCGCCCCCAACACCACGGGCACCTTCGGCTTGCTGGTGCTCGGTTCGCCCGACAGCGAACGCTTTACGTCCAGCATGGGCACCGACTTCCTCGTACATATCGGCGCCACGGCCAGCGCCGCCCTGGCCGCGCTGCGCGCCGGTTCGCCGGCCTGAGTCAGCCATGCATGCGGCGCGCGGCAAGGCCGAGTGGCTCGACGCCTACCTGGCCCAGCTGGCCACGCAGCGCAAGCTGTCGCCGCACACGCTGGACGCCTACGGGCGCGACCTGCGCGCCTTGCTGGAACTGAGCGGCAATACGCCCTGGACGGCGCTGGCGCACAACGACGTGCGCCGCTACACGGCCAAGCTGCACAGTGGCGGCCTGGATCCGCGTTCGATCGCCCGCAAGCTGTCGTCGTGGCGCGGCTTTTACAACTGGCTCAGCGGTGAAACGGCGCTCGACGCCAATCCCGTCGACGGCATCCGCGCCCCCAAGCGGGCCAAGACCTTGCCGAAAGCCCTGTCGGTGGACGATGCCGTGCGCCTCGTGGCGCCCGCGCAACACCAGCAAGGCGCGGCCGAGCCGGAACAACTGTGCAACCGCGCCATGTTCGAACTGCTGTATTCGAGCGGCTTGCGCGTCTCCGAGCTGACCAGCCTGGATACCCACTACTGCAAGGCCGACGGCGGCCAGCCCGCCTCGCTGGGCTGGCTCGACATGGCCAGCTTCGAAGTCATCGTCACGGGCAAGGGCAGCAAGATGCGCAAGGTGCCCGTCGGCAAGGCGGCCCTCGTGGCCCTGACTGCCTGGCTGGCCGTGCGCCCGCCAGCGGCCGATGGCAGCGCTGCCCTGTTTCTCAGCACGCGCGGCACGCGCATCTCGCCGCGCGTGCTGCAGCTGCGCCTGAAGGCGCATGCGCTGGCGACGGAAATTCCCGCCAACGTGCACCCGCACGTGCTGCGCCACTCGTTTGCCTCGCACGTGCTGCAATCGTCGGGCGACTTGCGCGCCGTGCAGGAAATGCTGGGCCACTCCAGCATCACCTCGACCCAGGTCTACACGGCCCTCGATTTCCAGCACCTGGCGCACGTGTACGACCAGGCGCACCCGCGCGCCAAGCTCAAGTAGACAGCCGCGCCCGTTGGCCGGCCTGATCCATATCAAGCGGATGGGCGCGCATTTGCAAGCTTTTGCAAAATTCCGGCATAATCGTCCGCATTCTTCCGCTTGCGCGGCGGCACCACCGATTACAGCATAGGCATCTCATGGCACTGATTCCAACCACCATCCTCACCGGTTTCCTGGGCGCCGGCAAAACCACCTTGCTCAACCGCATACTGCGGGAAGAGCATGGCATGCGCATCGCCGTGATCGAAAACGAATTTGGCCAGGAAAACATCGATAACGAGATCCTGGTGCAGGACAGCAACGAGCACATTATCGAAATGAACAACGGCTGCATCTGCTGCACCGTGCGCGGCGACCTGATCGTGGGCTTGACGGAACTGGCGCGCAAGCGCGACGCCGGCCTGCTGGCGTTCGACCGCGTCGTCATCGAAACGACGGGCCTGGCCAATCCCGGCCCCGTGGCGCAAACCTTCTTTGTCGACGAAGAAGTGGGCAGCCACTACATGCTCGACGCCATTCTCACGGTGGTCGATGCCCGCCATGCCATGAAGCAACTAGACGAATACGAGGAAGCCCAGCGGCAAGTGGGCTTCGCCGACAAGCTGCTGCTGTCGAAAACTGACCTCGTCAGTGAAGACGACGTGGCCGCGCTGACGCGCCGTTTGAAACGCATCAATCCCCGCGCCCCCATCGGCAAGGTCGATTTTGGCCGCGCGCCGCTGGCCGAGGTGCTCGACATCCGCGGTTTCAACCTGAATGAAAAGCTGGAACTGGACCCGGATTTCCTGGCGACGGAAACGGCGCACGTGCATGATCACGACCATGCACACGACAAAGCGCATGAGCACGGCCATAAACACGCACATGAGCACGCACATGAGCACAGCGACGCCTGCGCCACCGACTGCGGCCATGCCGACCACCACCATGCGCAGCACAGCGACGATATCGCCGCCTTTGTTTTCAAGAGCACGCAACCGTTCGACAGCGCCAAGCTCGACGAGTTCCTCGGCGGCCTGGTGCAAGTGTATGGCCCGCGCATGCTGCGCTACAAGGGTGTGCTGCTGATGCAGGGCGCCGAGCGCAAGGTGGTGTTCCAGGGCGTGCATCAGTTGATGGGCAGCGACCTGGGCGCCAAATGGGGCGAGAATGAAGTGCGCGGCAGCAAAATGGTATTTATTGGCAAGAATCTACCAAAAGACATTTTTATTCGCGGACTCGAACAATGTTTGGTATAAACTAGCCGGGTTTTGCAAAGTATCCGTTGCAAAGCAGAAACAAAAGGGAAAGTTAAGCACGCTTTCCCGCTGTCCGACACCGATCTTGCTGGTATAAACCAACAAGTGGCCGTTTCTGATCGGCTAGTCAACAAATCGGGATGGCAATATAAGGCAAAGCGTGCCAAAATCAGCGACGAAAACGGCCCATGTCGTTCGCCTGTCATGAAATGCTGGCAAACTGCCGCTGGCCGCATGCCAGGCATGCAACCGATCCACCCAACACGCCCGTTGTCGCGCGCAGAGCGCGACTGGCATAGAGCGGTAAAAAGTTATCAACATGGCAAATATAGCCGGCCGGTAGTCCTGGCCGCCGCCGGCAAGCCAAGGTCGCACGCAGTACATCCGGACAGCAATGCCCAGCGGAACCTGTACAGTTGCTCGGCATCGCCGCATCAACTGATCAATTTGAAAACTCTGTCGTATCGAAGGTAAGCGAAGTTATGACCAAAACTAATAAATCGACCCCGGCCGCCAACCAAGACATCCCTCTCATCAGCGAAGAGCAAATTCGCGCCATGAGCGAAGATGACTACATGAATCCGGCACAACTGGCATTCTTCAAGGCGCGCCTGCAGCAGCTCGAGAAAGACCTGCTGAAAAACGCCGGCGAAACCACGGAACACTTGCGTGAAACCGTGCTCGTACCGGATCCGGCCGACCGCGCCACCATCGAGGAAGAGCATGCGCTGGAACTGCGCACGCGCGACCGCGAGCGCAAATTGCTGAAGAAAGTGCAGCAATCGATCGCCAGCATCGACGCCGGCGACTATGGCTGGTGCGAAGAAACGGGCGAGCCTATCGGCATCCCGCGCCTGATCGCCCGTCCGACCGCCACCCTGTCGCTGGAAGCCCAGCAACGGCGCGAACTGAAACAAAAGCTGTACGGCGACTGATCGCCCTCCCCTTGCGCGGCCGCCCCGGCGGCCCGCGATGGCGAATAAAAAAGCACGCGACCTTCGGTTGCGTGCTTTTTTTTCGTCCCGCGCCGACTACACTGAAGCGAGCGCGGCAAAGGCAAGTGCCGCTTGCAATTGCCTTTTCCATCCCCACTTTTGAGGCATGGGCGCGCAATCGCATGGCCTTGCACGCATCGGCACGAATCTTTTGAGGTCACTATGGAACAATTTCACGGCACCACCATCCTCTGCGTCCGGCGCGGCAAGCAAGTCGCCCTGGGCGGCGACGGCCAGGTCACGCTGGGCAACATCGTCATGAAGGGCACGGCCCGCAAAGTGCGTAAGTTGTATCAGGGCAAGGTCCTGGTCGGCTTTGCCGGCGGCACCGCCGACGCTTTTACGCTGCTCGACCGCTTCGAAGGCAAGCTGGAAAAACACCAGGGCAATCTGCTGCGCGCCTCCGTCGAACTGGCCAAGGACTGGCGCACCGACCGCGTGCTGCGCCGCCTGGAAGCGATGCTGCTGGTGGCCGACAGCGAGTCGACCCTGGTCATCACGGGCAATGGCGACGTGCTGGAACCGGAAGACGGCATCGGCGCCATCGGCTCGGGCGGCACCTATGCCCAGTCGGCCGCCAAGGCGCTGCAGGAAAACACGGACTTGTCGCCGGCCGAGGTGGTCAAGAAGTCGCTGACCATCGCCGCCGAGCTGTGCATTTATACCAACATGTCGCACATTATCGAGACTCTCGATTAAGCGCCAAGCGCGCCCAAGCAAAGAATACAGAAAGCCAACTATGATCATGAACATGACCCCGTCGGAAATCGTTACCGAACTCGACAAGCACGTGGTGGGCCAGGCCAAGGCCAAGCGCGCCGTCGCCATCGCCCTGCGCAACCGCTGGCGCCGCCAGCAGGTGGCCGAGCCCCTGCGCCATGAAATCACGCCCAAGAACATCCTCATGATCGGCCCCACGGGCGTCGGCAAGACGGAAATCGCACGCCGCCTAGCCAAGCTGGCCGAGGCGCCGTTCATCAAGATCGAAGCGACCAAGTTCACGGAAGTCGGTTATGTGGGGCGCGACGTCGACACCATCATCCGCGACCTGATCGACATCGGCATCAAGCAGACGCGCGCGCTGGAAATGAAGAAAGTGCGCGCACGCGCCGAAGATGCGGCCGAAGACCGCGTCATCGACATCCTCGTGCCGCCGGCGCGCGACTTCGGCTTCACGCCGAATACGGCGGCGGCCGTGGACACGGGCGGCAGCGGCGACAGCACGCGCCAGACCTTCCGCAAGCGCTTGCGCCAGGGCGAGCTCGATGACAAGGAAATCGAGATCGAGCTGGCCGAGGCGGGTCCGCAGATGGAAATCATGGCGCCGCCGGGCATGGAAGAAATGACGGAGCAGATCAAGTCCATGTTCTCGGGCGTGGGCGGGCAGCGCAAGAAGGCGCGCAAGGTCAAGATCCGCGAAGCGCTCAAATTGCTGGTCGAGGAAGAAGCGGCCAAGCTGCTCAACGAAGATGAACTGAAACAGAAGGCCATCCAGAACGTCGAGCAGAACGGCATCGTCTTCCTCGATGAAATCGACAAGATCGCCTCGCGCTCGGAATCGGGCGGCGCCGACGTCTCGCGCGCCGGCGTGCAGCGCGACCTGCTGCCGCTGGTCGAGGGCACGACCGTCAACACGAAATATGGCATGATCCGCACGGATCACATCCTGTTCATCGCCTCGGGCGCCTTCCACCTGTCGAAACCGTCGGACCTGATCCCGGAACTGCAAGGACGCTTCCCCATCCGCGTGGAGTTGGAATCGCTGTCGATTGCGGATTTCGAACGCATTCTGACGAGCACCGACGCCTGCCTGACGATGCAATACGAAGCCCTGCTGGCGACGGAAAACCTGAAACTGCAATTCGCGCCGGAAGGCATCACGCGCCTGGCGGAAATCGCCTACTCGGTGAACGAGCGCACGGAAAACATCGGCGCGCGCCGGCTGCACACGGTGATGGAAAAACTGCTGGAAGAAGTGTCGTTTACGGCCAGCGAAGGCAGCAGCACGACGGAAAATGTGCTGGTGATCGATGCCGCGTACGTCAACGAACGCCTGGAAGCGCTGTCGGTCAACGAGGACCTGTCGCGCTACGTGCTGTAAGAAAGAAGGGGGAAACCGATGGCAAACAAGGCCTTGGCGACGCGGCAGAAAATGCAGTTCCGCGTCGAACCCTCGCAAAAACCGCGCAACCCGGTCGCCACGGCCGCCCTGCAGCGCGCCGCCGGGGCGCACGTGAAAACCGTGTCGGGCCAGCGCCAGCAGGAAAAACGCCTGCTGGCGAAACTGCTGTTGAAAGTAGAAGCGGACAAATAGGCCGCCCGCGGACACCCCTTGGGGGCGTCCGCCATCAGGCCACTCTGTGCCGCAGCATCATCCCCTTAGAAACGGTAGGACGCGCCCAGCGAAAACATGTCGACCTTGGTCGTTTGCTTGCTGCTGTACTTGACCGGCACGCGGTCCCAGTCCAGGTGCAGCGACCAGTTCCGGTTCAGCGCATACGCCGCGCCGACGCCATAGATCAAGCCGATCTTGTCCTTTTTGTCCGAACCGCCACCCAGATAGTCGACCTTGCCCTGTGTGTAGGCCGCACCGGCGCGTCCGCTCAGGCTGAAGGCGTCGAACTGGTAGGCGAGCACGCCTTGCATGCCGAGGCCGCTGAACTTGCCGCGGCCGGCAACCTTGCCGGCGCCCGTGTCGAAGCCGGATTTGACTTCCCCGCCCAGATACCCCACCAGCTCAACTGAAGGCAGGGCCACGCCGCCCTGAAACGGCAGCGCGTCGAAACTGTAACCCAGGTAGGCCTTGCCGTTGCGCTTGCTGCTTTTGTCGCAAGCGCCTTGTCCTGGCACGCAATCGAGGCCGCTGCTGGCGCGAAAGCCATAGCTGGCGCCCGCATAGAAGGGGCCCGGCGCCGGTTCGGCCGCCGCGGCATGCAGAGGAGCGATGGCGGCCAGCGCCAGCAGCGCTGCTGGAAAATGAAATTTGGAGAACATGGATAACCTCTACAAGTGGATGAATGCCTGGTTGTAGCGCGCCGTGCGAGCCACAAGCGGGAGTGTCATCTCTTTTGCCGGGAAGTACTATCACCTTGTGCAAAGTGCCGTTAAGGGCTACATTCGGTACCGTCATCCGCTACCAAACTTGTAAAAAAGGATATCCCGTGAGTTCACCTGAACTGGTTTTGCGCGTGCTGCGCACCCAACTGCGCGCCGCCGGCATCACCTATAAGGTGCTGGCCGAACGCATCGCCATGAGCGAGTCGAGCGTCAAGCGCATGTTTGGCCAGCACGACATGTCGCTGTCGCGCCTGGCCCTGATCTGCAAGGCTTCCGGCATCGCCATGGAAGACGTGCTGCGCGGCGCGGCCGACATCACGCCGCATGCCGACACGCTCACCCTGGTGCAGGAAAAGTCGCTGGTGGCGCATCCACGCCTGCTGCTGGTGGCGATCTGCTGCCTCGGCCACTGGAGCCTGGAGCAGGTGGTGGAAACGTATGCGCTGACGCAGGCCGAATGCATCGGCTGCCTGGCCGAACTGGACCGCCTGGGCTTGATCGAACTCAAGCCGCTGAACCGCTACAGCCTGCGCGTCTCGAACGCCTTCCACTGGCTGGCCGACGGTCCCGTGCAGCTGTACTTCCGCGAACACGTGGTGGCCGATTATTTCAGCGGGCATTTTGACGGCGCCGGCGAAACCCTGATGTGCATCCCCGCGCGCCTGTCGCTGTCGAGCGCGCAGGAGCTGGTGCAAAAGATCCGCCAGCTGGCCGAGGAACTGGCGCGCCTGCACCAGAACGACCGGCGCCTGGCTCCAGTCGAGCGCGACGGCTTTACCCTGCTGCTGGGCTTTCGCTCATGGGAATTTGCCGCCTTCACGGCCCTGCGCCGCAGCACGGCCCCCGCCGCGCCGGGCGCTCCTTACCAGACGGGGCCCAGGAACAGGTAAAGCGTGCTCTCGCCGCCCTTCGATGCGCCCGAGGCCACGTACACGGGGCCGAAGCGCGTATCGACGGAAATGAAGGCGCTGCTGGCCTGCGTGAACTTGGTGGCTTTCCAGCGCTCGCTCTGATCGAAGCCGCCGCCCATTTCCAGCGAAAAGCCGGCCCGCACGGCGCCACCCAGGGTGCTGGGCAGGGAGCCGATGCGGCGCGCCATCACGAAGCGCGCCAGGGCCACGCTGCGCCCCGTCACCGACTCGAACTGCGTGCCGGACAGGCGCAAGAAGCCCCCGAGGCTAAGCGGTGCCTCGCCCCGTTGCGCGCGCGCCCATTCGCCATACACGTGGCCGGCCCAGTTGCCGCTGCCGAACGCCTTCAAGCCCGTGATGGCGGAACGCCCCAGACCCGGCTCGCCCGTCCCGGTGGTCGCGGAGCGCGTCCAGGTAGCGTCGAACAGCACGCCGCGCGTGGGGAAGCCGGGCGAATCGAGCGTATCAACGCGGAACTGGACGAACTGGTTGGTGCCCAGCGCCCGCTCCTTGGGGTAGCTCGGGTCGGCGGGGATGCTGACGTCCGCCTTGACTTCGCTGCGCGTGATGCCGAACTGCAGATCGCCCCAGAAACCGAACTGGCGCCCCAGCACCAGGCTGGCGCCCTGGCCGCTGTAGGCGACGCGCGCATTGCGCCGTCCCTTGTCGAACAGGTCGACCGCCTGGGAGGTGTACTGCAGCGATGGCGCGATATACCATGGGTTGCCGGCGCCCAGCGGCTGCCAGTACTGCACCCCGAAGTTGCGCGCCGTGCCGATCTGCACCATGCTGCGCAATTCACCGCCCCAGCTGTTCAGATTCGAGCGCACATGCAGCAGCTTCAGGGCAAAGGTATTGCTGTCTCTGAAATCGCTGGCCATTTCCAGGCCCACGCGCAGGCGGCTGCTGGCCCACGGCGCTTCGACCGCCTTGATGGTGACGGCGCGCTGGTCGCCGGCATCGACCACTTCCGTCTCCACGCGCGCCACGTCGCCGCGGCCATACAGCCTGGCCGCCGCCTTGAGCACATCTTCCTGGCTGACGGCCTGCCCTTCCACCAGGCCCGATTGCGCCTGCAGGATGCGCGGGTTGATATCGCCTTCGCTCTCCACGGCCAGGCGCGTGAGCGGCAAGGCCACGTCCAGCAGCGCCGGCGCCGCCAGGCGCAGCTCCTCGCGCGCCGCATACTGTTCCGGCGGCAGGGCCAGCGGCGCCAGGCGGGCGGCCAGCGCCTGCGCCGCCTGTTCGCCGGCGCGCATGGCGCGCGCATAGTTTTCGAAGTCGAGGAAACTGACGCCCGTCAAATCCGGCGCCACCAGGATGTCCTGCGGCTGCAGCTCCTTGAGGGAACGCTGCACGTTCTGCTCCGTGAGAATCTGCAGCATCTGCTGCGCCACGCCGATGGCGCTGCCCAGCTCTTTTTCCGGCGCCAGCGGCGTGCCCACGTTGACGGCGATGATGATGTCGGCGCCCATGGCGCGCGCCATGTCGACGGGCAGGTTGCGCACCAGGCCTCCGTCGACCACCAGGCGGTTGTTGACGCGCACGGGGGCGAACACGCCCGGCACGGCCAGCGAGGCACGCATCGACAGGAACAAGGGCGTGTCGACCAGCTCCACCAGCTCGCCATTGACCAGGTCGGACGCCACTGAGCGGAAGGGCAGCGGCAGCTGGCTGGCGGGGCGGTCTCGCATGCCGGCCGGCAGCAGGCGGTTCAGCGCCATTTCCAGCGCCGCGTTGCTGGCCGCGGCCGGCGGCGTGGAAATGCCGTTGCGGCTGGTGCCGAATTCGATGCGCGACGGCAGCAATAAATCTTCCTCGCGGCGGCGGAACGCCAGTTCGTCGCGCGGCGGCCGGTCGGCCACCACGCGCGCCCAGTTGGTCTCGCGCGCCATCTTTTCCAGGTCCGCCACGGAAGCGCCGGCCGCATACGCGCCGCCCACCACGCCGCCCATGCTGGTGCCGACCACCATGTCGATCGGTACATGCAGCTCCTTGAGCACTTTCAGCACGCCGATGTGCGCCAGGCCGCGCGCGCCTCCGCCCGATAGCACCAGCGCGATGCGCGGGCGCGCAGTCGCGGGGACGGCAGCGGAGGTGGAGGTGGTGGCGGCGGTGACAGCGGGAACGTCGGCTGCGGCAGCCGGCGGCAAGGCGCACAGCGCCGCCACGCAGCCCGCCAGGACGGCACGGATCGAGAACATGAAGACTCCTGTAGCGATGGCGGCACGGCGCCACCGGCAAAATACGATAAGAACGGGCTTAATTCGACGGCGGCGGCACGCTGCTCACCTGCGGCGCCGGCATCATGGCCGCCGGACGCTGCTGCTCCATCGGCAGCGGCGGCGGCACCAGGTTCGTTGCCGGCGCGGGGGCCGCGGCCGGCATTGGGGTGGCGGACACCTGCCCCGGCAAAGCCAGCGCCTTGTCGTCGGCCACCAGGTCGATGCGCTTGCTCACGCCGCCATCGCGCAGCAGCACGTGGCGCGCATGCACTTCCAGCACCGTCACGCCGGGTACCACCTCGGCGCCCTCGGGCAGCGCCACGGAGGGCTTGCCATCGGTCGAGATGATGGCCACGCTGCCGCGGCCATTGCCGGCGGCGACCACGCCCTTGAGCTGGTAGTTGCTGGCCGTGGCCACGCTGACCTGGCCGCCGAACAGCGAGGCGCCCGCCTCCACGCTGGCATCCTGCACCACCGGCACGGGGGGAGGATTGATGGGGCGTTGCGGCGCCTTGAACAGCTGCATGGCCCAGTAGGCCAGCGAGACGGACAGCGCCACGACGGCGAGCAGACTTACAAAGTGGGGCAAACGCTTCATGGTTTCCTTGATATGTCTCTTAACGCACCAGCTGATTAATCTCGATAATCGGCATCAATACGGCCAGCACGATCAGCAGCACCACCACGCCCATGGCCAGGATCAGGGCCGGCTCCAGCAGGCCGGCGATGGTCAGCGTGCGGCGCTCCAGGTCCTGCTCCTGCGCGCTGGCGGCGCGTTCCAGCATGGCCGGCAGCTCGCCCGTGATTTCACCGGCGCGTATCATGTGGATCAGCATCGGCGGAAAATGCTTTTGCGCCGACAGCGCGCGCGCCAGGCTCACGCCCTCGCGCACGGCGCCGCTGGCTTCCTGTACCAGTTCCTGCATCGCCACGTTGGTCAAGGTGTCGCGGCTGGTGTCGAGCGCGCGCAGGATCGGCACGCCGGATCCCGTGGTGATGGCCAGGGTGCTGGCAAAGCGCGCCGTATTCAGGCTGCGCTCGAACTTGCCGTACAGGGGCGCCGTCAGCAGCCAGGTATGCCAGCGCCGCTTCAGCGCCGGCTGCTGCAGGGCGCGGCGCCAGGCGAACCAGGCGCCGGCGATGGCGATCGCCACGACGATGCCGTAGTTGCGCACGAAGTCCGACAGCGCCAGCATGATCACCGTCAGCATGGGCAGCTTTTGCTTGGTATTGGCGAACACGGAAACGATCTGCGGCACCACATAGGTGAGCAGGAAAATGACGATGGAAAACGCCACCACCGTGACGATGGCCGGATACGTAAAGGCCAGCTTGACCTTCTGCACCAGTGCGTTGCGCCGCTCGATATAGTCGGCCAGGCGCGACAGCACGCGCGACAGATGGCCGATCTGTTCGCCCGACGCCACCAGCGCCCGGTAAATTTCCGCGAAATCGCGCGGATGGCGCGCCAGCACGTCGGAAAATGCGGCGCCGCCGATCACTTCCGAACGGATCGAGGCGATCAGGTCGCGCAGGTAGGGCCGCTCGGCCTGTTCCAGCAGCGCGGAAAACGCCTGCTCCAGCGGCAGGCCCGCTTCGAGCAAACTGGCCAGCTGGCGCGTAAACAGGGCCAGCTCGGTGCTCGACAGGCGCTCGCCGAAGCCGCGCCGCCTGGTCACGCCAGCGGCATCGACCTGCGCGGCAATCGGCTCGACGGCCAGCGGCACCAGGCCTTGCACGCGCAATTCGGCGCGCGCGGAACGGGGACTGTCGGCATTGAGCACGCCCTTGCGGGTGGCGCCCTGGGCGTCGACGGCTTCATAGCGGAATGCGGGCATGGTGGCGGGCCTAGTCTTTGGTCACGCGCAGCAACTCGGCTTGCGTGGTGGTGCCGTCGCGCAGCCAGCGTTCGCCGTCGTCGCGCATGCTCGTCATGCCGTCCTGCAGGGCCGCGGCGCGCACTTCCGCCTCCGACGCCCGGTTGTGGATCTGCGCGCGGATCTGCTCCGTCGTGCGCAGCAACTCGTACACGCCGACGCGGCCCTGGTAGCCCGTCTGGCCGCAATGCTCGCAGCCGACCGCCTGCCAGTACTCGCCATCGAAGGTCTTGCACGCGCCGCACAATTTGCGCACCAGACGCTGCGCCAGCACGCCGAGCAGGGACGACGACAGCAGGAAGGGCTCGATGCCCATGTCGAGCAAACGCGTGACGGCGGCCGACGCATCGTTCGTGTGCAGGGTCGCCAGCACCAGATGGCCCGTCAGCGAAGCCTGCACGGCGATCTGCGCCGTTTCCAGGTCGCGGATCTCGCCGATCATGATCACATCAGGATCTTGCCGCAAAATCGCCCGCAGCGCCTTGGCAAATGTCATGTCGATGCGCGGATTGACCTGCGTCTGGCCGACGCCGGCCAGGTCGTACTCGATCGGGTCTTCCACCGTCAGGATGTTCGTCGTCGTCGCGTTGAGCATCGACAGCGCCGCGTATAAAGTCGTCGTCTTGCCCGAGCCGGTGGGGCCCGTGACGAGCACGATGCCGTGCGGCTGCGTGATCAGGCCATCGAACTGCCCCAGCATGGGCGCGCTCATGCCCAGGTGCTGCAGGTCGAGGCGGCCCGCTTCCTTGTCCAGCAAACGCAGCACGGCCCGTTCGCCATGCCCGGTGGGCAGGGTCGAGACGCGCACGTCGACGGGTTTTCCACCCACGCGCAGGGTGATGCGGCCGTCCTGCGGCAAGCGTTTTTCCGCGATGTCGAGCTGCGCCATGATCTTGATGCGCGAAATCAGCGAACCGTGGATGGCTTTACGGGGGCGCACCACGTCGCGCAGGCTGCCGTCGATGCGGAAACGCACGACGGAGGTCTGCTCGAACGGCTCGATGTGGATATCGGACGCGCCTTCGCGCAGCGCCTGCGTGAGCAAGGCGTTGATCATGCGGATGACGGGCGCGTCGTCGGACGATTCGAGCAAGTCCTCGATGGCCGGCACGTCCTGCAGCAGCTTGGTCAGATCCAGGTCGGCGTCGAATTCATCGGCCATCTGCGACGCGTCGCCGCCGCCGCCCGCGTAGGCGCCGGCAATGGCCGCGTCGAGGTCGCCGCGCGGCAGCACCGTCAATTGAATCTGGCCGAAACGGCGCGACACTTCGGCAATCGCCGCCGGCGCCGTCGATGCGGCCACCAGCACCTCGACGGGGGCGCCGTCGACGGCGCCGGGCCGGGCCAGCAAGCCGAAATCGCGCGCGTAGGCGTAGGGAAGCAGATTACTCATGACTGTCCCATCACTTCTGCGGCTGCTGCGGCTGTTGCTGATACTGCTGCAGCAGCGACTGCGGCGGCGTGGCCGCGTTGGCCGGCGCGCCTGGCGGCGGCACCGGCGCCGGCGGCACGGGGCGCGTCACCATGCTGCCGCCCACGGGCTGGCCATCCTGCAGGGCCGGCAGCACCGGCGTGCCCAGGTCTTTCAGCATCAGGTTGCCCGACGCCGGCACGGCAGCCGTCTCGGCCGAACGCATGTAGTCGTAGCGGTCGGCCGCCAGGCTGCCGCTCTGCTCCTTGTTGCGCACGATCACAGGGCGCAGGAAGATCATCAAATTCGTTTTCTTGCGCTCGCGCGTCTGGTACTTGAACAGGTTGCCGATCAGGGGGATGTCGCCCAGGCCGCGCACCTTCTCCGCGTTGTCGCCCGTGCTGTCCTCGATCAGGCCACCCAACACGATGATCTGGCCATCGTCGGCCAGCACATTGTTTTCGATCACGCGGTTGTTGATGGTGATGCCGCTGACGGCCGTCGACGTGGATTTGTCCACGCTCGACGTCTCGTGATAGATGCCCAGCTTGATGGTGCCGCCCTCGGAAATCTGCGGGCGCACCTTCAGGGTCAGGCCCACTTCCTTGCGGTCGATGGTCTGGAACGGGTTCGTGTTGGTGCCGGCCGTGCTGGTGTACTGGCCCGTCAGGATAGGCACGTTCTGGCCCACCTTGATGGTCGCCAGCTCGTTGTCCAGGGTGATCAGGTTCGGCGTCGACAGGATGTTGGCGTTGCCGTCCGATTCCAGCGCATGCGCCACGGCGCCCAGGCCCAGCGCGCCGTTGATCTGCTTGAAGATACCCAGGGTCAGGCCGCCCGTCGGCAGCACCTTGCCGCCGCCCAGCGCCAGCTTGGCGATATTGTTGTCGGTGCCGCCGGCGAACGACTGCAGCGCGCCCACGCGGTAACTGCTGCTGCTGTCGCCGGACAGCCCCAGCCATTGCACGCCGAACTCGGAGGCCTTGGCCGACGTCACTTCGACGATCAGCGCCTCGATGTAGACCTGGGCGCGGCGCACGTCGAGCTGGTCGATCACGGCGCGCAGGTTGCGGTAGACGGCTTCGTTGCACGTCAGGATCAGGGTATTGGTGGAAGCGTCGGCCTGGATGAAGCCTGCCGCGCCGCCCGAGGACAGCTGCTGCGGCCCGTTGCTCAGCGAAGCGCCACCCGTGGTGCCGCTCTGCGTATTGCCGCCAAGGCCAGTGCTGCTCATGCCGCTGTTGTTCTGGCTGATCTGGTTGTTCGTATTCTGGTTGCCGACGCCCTGCTGCGCCGTGGCGGCCGTGCCGTCCGACGTCACCACCGAACGCAGGGTTTGCGCCAGTTTGGTGGCGTCCGCATTTTTGAGGTACACCACGTGCACGTTGCCCAGCTGCGTGGTGGGCTGGTCCAGTTTCGAGATCAGCGACTTGGCCAGGTTGGCGCGCGCCGCCGACGGCGCGCGCAGCACCAGCGAATTGGTGCGCGGGTCGGCCAGCACGGAGACCTTGCCCGCGTCGGCCCCTGCGGCGCCGCCCGCATTCCCGCCCTCCATCAGTTTGTTCACCATCGAGGCCAGGTCGGAAGCGATCGCATAGCGCACGGGGATCACGTCCAGGTCCGTCGAGGCGGGCACGTCGAGCGCGGCGATGATCTTCGCCAGGCGCTTGAGGTTATCCGCGTAGTCGGTGATCACCAGCGAGTTGTTGCCCGGGTTGGCGTTGATCGTGTTGTTTGGCGAAATCAGCGGGCGCAGCACGGCCAGCAGGTTGGCCGACGACTCGTAGTTCAGGTAAAACACCTGGGTGGCGATCTGGTCGCCCTTCACCTGGCTGGCGCCGTTGCCCACCTGGGTCGGCACGGATTGCAGCTTGGCGTCCGCTTCCGGCACCACCTTGGCATAGCCGTCGCCGGAGACCACCGCGTAGCCCTGCAGGCGCAGCGCGGAGGCCAGCAGCGCGAAGGCTTGCGTCTTGCTGATCGATTTTTCCGACACCAGCGTGATCGTGCCCTTGACGCGCGGGTCGATGACGAAATTGATGTTGGTGTAATGGCCCACCGCCTTGATCACCGATTCGATGTCGGCGCCGACGAAGTTGAGCGCCGCTTCATCGCCGGGCGCGGCCCAGACGGGCGCCGGCATGCCAGCCACGGAACAGCACAGCAAGGCGGCAGCCGACAGGCGGCGCAGCGAGAAGGAGGAGGTAATTGGGCTCACGGATGGTTTTTTCATTGTCTGAACTCTAAGGCGATGATGTTTTTTTCGCTATTGCTACGGCGCTGTCCCAGCAAATTCAACAAACTCGCCAAGGTCTCTTCATATCCTGCTGCGGCCTGGGCCTGGCCGGAAAACTGCATGCGCCCCTGATTCAGGCTGCCGCTGCCGTCGAGCAGCAGCGGTCCTTTGATGGAGCGCAAGGTCAACGTCGCCTGCTGCCCCTGCCAATCGAAATCGAGCTCGTAGCTGCCCAGCGGACGCAGGGACGACAGGCGCGACGCCATGTCCGTCATCTGCAAGGTGGTGCGGCCGACGGCGGAAAACTGCCGCTGCTCCAAAGCCAGTTCCAGCGTACTCCACGACAGGCGCATGCTGCCCGTCGGCGCCACGGTATTTAACGGTGCACCGAGGCCTCCCAGGCCATCGGCCGGCAGCAGCAGGGCCGCCGGGCTCACTTGCCAGTGCGACCACGAGCCGCGCAGGTTGACCGGCTGCGACAGCGCCTGCGGGTTCTGCAGCTCCACGTCCGCCGCGCCCCACAGCACCGACGGCGAAATGCGCCAGCTGAAACGCCCCGGCAGCAGCGGCGTCACGGCGCCGTTCGCGCTGGCCGCCCCGCCGATAAAGGCCGAGCCGCGCCACAGGGTACCTTGCGCGTCGCCCAAGGTCAAACGCCCGCCCGTCTGCTTTTCCACGAGACTGGCCACCCAGCCGGCCGGGAAAAACACCAGCAGGGTGACGCAGACGCTGACGATGATGGCCAGCAGCCAGCCGAGCAAGCGCCTCATCGCGCCGCGCCCGGGCTCTGGTGCAGGGTCAGGCTGGCATCGACGAGCCCCGCCTTGCCCTGCGCCGTGATCTTCGCTTCCTGCACGGCGATGCGGCCTTCGCGGCGCAAGCCGTCCAGCCACAGCATGACGCTGGCAAACGGCACGCCATTCAGCTGCACGCGCGCGTACTCTCCCGTCAGCGACAGCGATTGCGGCGCCAGGCCGCGCGCTTTCAGCGAGGCGTCGAGGCTGTCACGGCTCATGGGTGCCACCTGCACGGGTGCCTGGCGCGCCAGTTCGCCCGCCTCACGCGCCAGCGCCTGCAGCTGGGCCGCGTTCTGGCGCAGCTCGGGCAAGCTCTTTTGCAAGGCGATACGGCCCGTCCAGGCCGGCTCGAAGAACACGGCGTAGACAAGGGCCAGGCCCGCCACCACGCCGCCGAGGGTCAAGAGCTTGCGCTCCTGCGGCGTGCGCTCGGTCCAGAAAGCCTGCACGGCCTGTTGCTGGCCCACCAGCGCGGCGCGCGCCTTGTTCACTGCTGCACTCATGCTTTTGCTCCCGTGGCCGGCGTGATCTTCCACACGCCCGGCGCCGTTTCATTCAAGGCCAGCTTGCGCGCGGCCAGGCCGTCGCGCACCTGCGCCTGGGCGCTGGCGTCGACCATGTCCGGTTTCAGCCGGACGATCAGGCTGCGCTCGCGGTATTCCAGCGACGCCACCACGCCGCGCCCGGCCAGGCCGCCCAGCGCCTCGCCCAGCGCCGCGCTCATGCTCGTAAAATCATCCATGCTCGCTTGCCCGCCCTGCAGGCGGGCGGCGGCGATATTGCGCCGCATCTGCTCCGCTTCCAGGCCATACACGGGCGCTTCGTTCGGATATGCGGCCTTGAAGGTTTGCTGCATCGAGGTGCGCACGGTGGCCGCCTCGCGCTTCAGGCGCATCCATTCGATATTCATGCCGGCAAGGTTGACGACCACGGCCAGCAGCGCCAGACGGATGGGCCAGCGCCAGCGGCGCCATTCGGTGGCCGATCCCGTCGCCGTGCCCAGCGCGGGAGCCAGGTCCAGCCCCGCGCCACGGGCGCCGGCGATCCAGTGCGCCCAGTGATCCGGTTCCAGCGTCACGCCGTCCATGCCGGCGGCCAACTCTTGATATTGCGCAAGCTCGGCCTGCGCCACGTAGACCGTCAGGGGCACGTCGCCGGCAAATGCGCGCGTCGTCAGCAGCGCCTGCTGCGGCAGCAAAGGCAAGACCAGGCCCAGCCCTTCCTGCGGCGCCTGGCGCAAGGCCAGCTCCAGGCCATCGCCGGCCGCTTGCAGGGAAGCCGTCACGCTGCCCGGCTGCAGGGGCAGGCACAGCTGCGACGGCAGCAGCGCCACCTTGCGCGCGCCCTGCGCCAGCAAGGCTTTCACGAGCACCTCGGCCCAGGCGCGCTGCGCCACGGCCACCGTGCGCATGCCGGCAGCGTCGGGCGCTCCGGCGGCCAGCAGGCAATCCTGGGCGTCGCCAAGAATATGTTCTTCCACCAGGCCCGGCAGGGCCGCGCGCAGGCGGGCACCGGCCAGCGGCGGCATTTTCAGGCGCAGCAAAGTCACGTCGGCCGCCGCCAGCAGCAGCACCACCTGCTTCGCGCCGGCGATCAGCTGGCCCAGGCTGCCCAGCGCCGCGCTGCCTTGCTGCAGCAAGGCGCCGCCGTCGCCGGCCAGCACGAAGGAGCAGGCAGGGGCGCCGTCGGTGGATGCCTTGGCCGGGTGGCGGATGTACAAAGTTGTCAAAGTGACTCGCTTTCAGGGGTTAATTTTCCCGCAACCAGACCAGGCTGGTGGTGCGCTGCGGATCCATTTTTCGATTGACGAGCGCCACGGCATCGAGGGCGGCGCGATCCAGCCGCACGCGGATGACCGTGAGGAAGTAACGGCTCTTCACATCAAGTTCCACGCCTTCAATCAGTGCAGCATTAATATTATTCTGGAAATTTAACTTATCGACAAACTTTTTACGCGGATTGCTCAACGTCAAGGCGCTGGCCTCGGACAGCGACATCATCGTCACGGCCGCCAGCACCTCGGCCGGGGCCGTATTCACGTTGACCGGCGTCAATTCCGGCAAGACGATGATGAAATCGCGCAGTTTCTCGATCATTTGCGGCGTGTAGCCGGGCACGGCCAGCAAATCCTCGACCTGCGTAAACGCCACCGGCTCGCTGCTGCCGCCCGATGCGGGCGTGGCGGCGGGCGTCTTGCCGTCGCTGCCGCCATCCACGGCGCGCGGTTTCGGCTTCGCGCGCAGCACGGCATCGGCCGTCGCCTGCGCCAGGCCGCTGTCGAGCTGCAGGTTCGACAGCAGACGCTGGTAAGCCAGCACCTGCTTCGGATTGATGGGGCCCGTGGCGTCCACCAGGTTGGTAATATTGAAACGCGCCTGCGCATCGAGGGCGCGGCCCGAGACGGTGGCGTCGAATTTTTCCGTATCGACCTTTTCGCGGTCCACATAATCGTCGAGCCGCGCTTCCTCGATGGGCGTGGCCCACACGCCGTCGAGCGCCGTCAGCGTGGGATTGTCCTGGCGCAACCAGAAGCGGGCAAAATCGACCATGCCGCGCATGGCCCACTGCGTCTGCAGGCGCAGGCGCTGGTTTTCCATCGAGCGCACTTGCACCTGCTGCTGCCAGAACAGGCTGGCGACGACGGTAATGGCCAGCGCCGTCAGCAGCAATGCCGTGATGACGGCCACGCCGCGCTGGCGCGCTGGATGAATGAACGGCTTCATCCCGGCCCCAGTAAAAAGACTTTGGACAGGCCCGCATCCTGGCCCGGCATCTGCAGGGTCACTTCCAGGCCGACAAAATCATCTGTTTTTGTGCCGGCAAGCATGGTGATCCACTCGGGATTCGGAGAATTTTGACGCTTTTGCCCGCGCATGACCATGCTGTCGACGCCGCGCATCAGGGCCACGTCGGCGCTGGAAGTATCGGTATCGTCGCGCGCCGCCTGCCACAGGGTGTCGAGCACGGCCAGGTCGCGCGTGCCGTTCGACTCGCGCCGCGTCAGCACGCCGCCGCGCAGGCGGTAAGTGACCACTTGCAACTGTTGCGGCTCCTGCTCCGATGCGGCCAGGCGCACCAGGGTCAGGCGGTCATTTTCCGCCGACAGGTTGGTGCGGCCATTCAGCAGGTTGTTGTTCTGGCCGGCGCCGGCCAGGTGGTCGCAATCGCTCTGCATCTGGGCAAACGCCAGCTGCATGCCGCGCGCCTGGTTCAGCTGGCTGGTCAGCACTTCGCGCGAACGCACGATGCTGTCCAGGCCACGCCAGCCCAGCACGGCGACCATGGCCAGGATGCCGATCGCCACGAGCAGCTCGATCAGAGTGAAACCAGCGGTGGAAAGCTTGCGGCGCGCCATCAGTCGTTAAAAGAAAGCAAGACCAGACGCACGATGCGCCGGGCCGGGTATTGCACGTCATATACGTTGACGCGCACTTGGCGGATGCGGGGATTCGGCGTGGCCACCACTTCTTCCTCACAGATGAGTTTTAAGTCACCCTGCGGGCAATCGACCGTGCGCTTGCCCGTCTGCGGGAAGGTTTTTGCCAGGCGCAATCGCACCAGGTGGTTTTCCGCCGACCAGGTGGCCATCATGGCGCTGCGCAAGCCATCGCTGTTCTGCGTCAGGCTGCCCACGGCGCGCAGCGAGGCGCCCAGGGCCGTGCCGACGATGACGAGGGCGACCAGGACTTCCAGCAAGGTGAAGCCGGACTGCGAGCCGCGCTGGCGGCCATGACGTGGGAGCCGCATCATTGCTCGACCGTAAAATGGCCGATGCCGTCGGCGCGGATGGCCACGCTGCGTTCGCCGCTGGCCAGGGTCAGCACGAAAGGCTTGTCGACCGGTTCGCGGCCGAAGATGATGCGCAGCGGCTGGGCCACGCTGTTCGAGGGCTGCACGCTGAGCAGCATGGGCGTGTTGCTGAAGCTGCGCTCGCGCAGCAAATCGTCCTGCGTCACGGGTTGCCACAGCTTTTCATTGAGGACCAGGAAACGGTATTGATTTTCGTCAGCCTCGAACGCCACCTGCCGGCTGCGCACGATGGCTTCATCGCGCGCCAGCTGCAGCAGCAGGGCGATGCGCTCGGCTTCCTTTTGCAAGGCTTGCTGGCCATTCGGCATGGCGTTCAGCGACACCAGGCCCAGGGTGACGCCGATGATGACCATCACCACCAGCAATTCGATCAGCGTGAAGCCGCCGCTGCGCTGCCGGCATGCCATGCGTCGCCTGCTCATGGTGTTCATGGAAAGAAAAACTTACAGTTCCCACGAGCCGATATCGGCATCGTCGCCGCTACCGCCAGGCTGGCCATCGGCGCCCAGCGAAATGATGTCGACTTCGCCCTTCACGCCCGGCGACAGGAACTGGTAGGGATTGCCCCACGGATCTTTCGGCATCTTTTCCAGGTAGCCACCCGCTTTCCAGCCATTCGCGGCCGGTCCCGTGGTCGGTTTCTCGATCAGCGCCTGCAAGCCCTGCTCGGTGGTCGGGTAGCGCTGGTTATCTAGGCGGTACAGTTTCAAGGCTTGCATCACGGTGGCGATGTCGACTTTCGCCGCCGCCACTTTCGACTCGCCCGTGCGGGCGATCAGCTTGGGCACCACCAGCGAAGCGAGGATGCCCATGATCACCACCACGACCATGATTTCGATCAAAGTGAAGCCGCGCGCGCGGCGCTGGCGTATCGGATGGTTTGCTGCGTTTTGCATATGAAAGAGAGAAGAAGGTGAGTAATGAGAGCAGAGTATAAAGCGGAAATATGACAAAGCTTGTCATATGGGGGAAAAATTTGTGCGGCGTCTGTCAGGCCGGCAAGACCACTTCGCCGCAAACGGCGCAGCCGGGGTCGCGCGCCACGCGCATGCTGCTCCATTCCATGTGCAAGCCATCGAGCAGCAGCAGGCGTCCGGCCAGCGATTCGCCCACGCCCATGATGAGTTTCAGCGCCTCGGCCGCCTGCATGGCGCCCACCACGCCGACCAGCGGCGCGAACACGCCCATGGTCGAGCACGCCTCATCCGTGAACTGCTGCTCCTGCGGAAACAGGCAGGAATAGCACGGCTGCGTGCCCGCGCGCGGGTCGAATACGCTCACTTGCCCGTCGAAACGGATCACGGCGCCCGACACCAGCGGCACCCTGGCCGCCACGCAGGCGCGGTTGACGGCATGGCGCGTGGCGAAGTTGTCGGTGCAGTCGAGCACCACCGTGGCGGACAAGACCAGTTCGGCTAGGCGCGCGCCGTCCAGACGCTCCTGCAAAGCAATTATTTCAATCTCGGGATTGATGCCGGTCAAGGTTTCGCGTGCCGACAGCACTTTCGGCTGGCCCACGCGCTGCGTGGTATGGGCGATCTGGCGCTGCAGATTGGTCAGGTCGACCGTGTCGTCGTCGACCAGGGTCAGCTTGCCGACGCCGCTGGCGGCCAGGTACATGGCGGCCGGCGAACCGAGCCCGCCCGCGCCGATCACCAGCACGTGCGCATCGAGCAAGGCTTGCTGGCCTTCGATGCCGATCTGGTCCAGCAGGATGTGGCGCGAATAGCGCAGCAGTTGATGGTCGTTCATGGCGGCGACTACGGTTTTTGCACCGGAATCTTCTTGTCGTCCGCCTTGATGTCGGAAGCAATTTCCGGCTTGGCGCCGATCTTCTCGTCCTTGGCGTCGGCCTTCGCCAGCTGCACCGGCAAGCCCTGGAAGTGGTTCAAGGCTTGTTGCAGCTGGAAATCATCCTTGGCGCCGTATTCGAGCGGCTTGCGCTTTTTCGCCGTGGCGATCAGGCGCTGCTCTTCTTCCAATTGATACTGCATGGTTTCCATGGTCGGCTTGGCCGCTTCCGGCTTGCCGTCGTTACTGCTCAGGTGTTTTTCCAGGTCCGCCTCGCGGATGCGCAGGCTGTTCCAGCCGTCGCCTTCGGCCGTTTCATCGACCAGCAGGTCGGGCACGATGCCGCGCGCCTGGATGGCCCGGCCTTTCGGCGTGTAGTAGCGCGCCGTCGTCAGCTTGACGGCCGTATCGGTCGTGATCTGGCGCAAGGTTTGCACGGAACCCTTGCCGAACGTTTGCGTGCCGATGACGGTGGCGCGCTGGTAATCCTGCAAGGCGCCGGCGACGATTTCCGAGGCGGACGCGGAGCCGGCATTGACCAGCACCACCAGCGGCACGGTTTTCAGCGCGGCCGGCAGCTTGGCCAGCGGGTCGGCCTTGGCGCCCGGCGGCGCATAGAATTCGCGGCGGCCATAAAACACCTGTTGCGACTCCGGCAACTGGCCCTTGGTGGAAACGATCACGGAGTTACCCGGAAGAAATGCTGTCGCCACGCCGATGGCGCCCGGCACGACGCCACCGGGATCGTTGCGCAAGTCCAGCACCAGGCCCTTGAGCTTGGGGTCTTGCGCATACAGCGCGTTGATCTTTTTGACCATGTCATCGACGGTCGGTTCCTGGAACTGGGCGATGCGCAGCCAGGCATAGCCGGGCGCGACCATCTTGGCCTTCACGCTTTGCACGCGGATTTCCTCGCGCACGATGGGGAACACCAGCGGGCGGCTTTCGCCCTTGCGCGACATCGTCAGCACCAGCTTGGTGCCCGGCTGGCCGCGCATCTTCTTGATGACTTCTTCCAGCTGCATGCCCTTCAGCGGCAGATTGTCGAGGCGGGTGATGAAGTCGCCCGCCAGGATGCCGGCCTTGGCGGCGGGGCTGTCCTCGATGGGCGAGACGACCTTCACGTAGCCGTCTTCCATGCTCACTTCGATGCCGATGCCGACAAACTTGCCCTGCACGCTTTCGCGCATTTCCTTGAAGGCATTTTTATCCAGATACACGGAGTGCGGGTCCAGCGACGAGACCATGCCGGATATGGCTTCCGTCAAGAGTTTCTTGTCTTCCACCTTCTCGACATAATCGGACTTGATCAGGCCAAAGACGTCGGACAACTGGCGCAGCTCGTCGAGCGGCAGCGGGGCATTCGTGATTTTCTGCGCCACGGCCGGGAACTGCAGCGACATGCCGATGCCGGCCAGGACGCCCAGACCGATCAGGCCGATACTTTTGACTTTGATACCCATGTATTCTTCGCAATCTACAAATTCGCTGCCGCAGCAATGGTGGGAACTGAATTAAAACTTCACCCAGGTGGCGGGGTCGAAGGCGCGGCCCTGATGACGCAATTCAAAGTATAGCCCCGATTCCTCGTTGCCGCCGCTGTTGCCCGCGCTGGCAATGGCGTCGCCGCCCTTGACGGCATCGCCCACACGTTTCAGCAAGGACTGGTTATTGCCATAAATACTCATGTACTGGCCGCCATGGTCGACGATGATCAAATTGCCGAAACCGCGCAGCCAGTCGGAAAACACGACACGGCCGCCGGCGATGGCGTGGATCTCGCTGCCCTCTCCTGTGCGGATGAACACGCCCTTCCAGCTGGGGCCGTCACCGCGCTTGCTGCCGAAGCGGGCGGCGATCTTGCCCGCCACGGGCGCGCGCAGCTGCCCTTTCATGCTGGCAAAGGCGCCGGCCGGCGCGGCCGGGCCCAGGCTTGGGCGTTCCGGCTCCGGTTCCGGCTTCGGCTCGGGTTTCGGCGCCACCTTGGCCACTTGCGGCGGCTCGTCGTCATCGATCGGTTCCAGTTTCACAGGCGGCGCTGGCGGCGTCTGCGGCTTGATCTTGCCCGATTTGTTTTGTTGCTCTTTTGCAAGGCGTTCGCGCTCGGCCTGCGCCTGGGCGGCCTTGGCGCGCGCGGCCAGCAGGCGTTCGCGTTTTTCCGCGGCGACCTTGGCGTCGGCGGCCGCTTTCGCGGCGGCGCGCTGTTCGGCCAGCAATTGCTGGCGTTTCTTTTCGGCCGCGGCGGCGGCGGCCTGCTCTTCGATCAGTTTCGCCAGCTTGTCGACCAGGTT
Source organism: Janthinobacterium sp. GW460-12-1-14-LB5 (assembly GCF_059423585.1). Classification (NCBI taxonomy): domain Bacteria; kingdom Pseudomonadati; phylum Pseudomonadota; class Betaproteobacteria; order Burkholderiales; family Oxalobacteraceae; genus Janthinobacterium; species Janthinobacterium sp. GW460-12-1-14-LB5. The sequence continues at coordinate 68,532 of NZ_JBWKYD010000008.1, forward strand.
GCCCATGCGCTGTTCGTCGCGCTCGACATTGCCCACTTCCTTGCGCTGCGCCACCAGGCGCTGCGACAAGCTCGTCAGCAAAGCGGCGCGGCGCGCCTTCTCCTGCACCAGCAGGGCCTTCTGGTCGCGCTCTTCCTGCGCGATTTCTTCCAGCTCATCCTTGGCGTTCTGCACGTCCGCCTGGTTTTTCTCCACGGCCAGCAAGTTGGCGCGCAAGGCTTCCAGCAGGCGCGCCTGCGCCTGCGACACATAGGCCATCAATTGCAGGTCGCGGTTGATGCGGTTCGGATTGTCGCCCGACAAGAGCAGCTTGATGCGGTCTTCGTTGCCGGCGACATATTGTTCACGTAGCAACTTCGACAGCTGCGTCTTTTGTTTCTCGACCGTGGCCGTCAGCTGCTGGTGCTCCTGCCCCAGCGCGTTGAGCTTCACGCCCGTCTCGCTTTGCTCCTGCGCCAGGTCGCGCAAGGCGCGGTTGGCGTTGGAAATGGCCTCTTCCGACTCGGCCAGGGTATCGGCCGCGTCATCCTTGGCGCTTTCCGTGCGGCTGATGTCGCGCTTGAGCGCCGTCAGCTTTTGTTGCAATCCAGCACGTTGTGCTTCCGCGGCCGCCTTCTGCTTGCTGCGTTCGGTGGGCTTGGCGCCCTGCGCGGCACCGCTGGAAAGCAGCAGCGCCAGGCACAGCATGGCACCGGCGCGCCACGCCGGCAGGGGTCGTTCAGCAGAGGGGGCGATGGCTGTGCCGCGGAAGAAAGACGACAAGTTACTTGGCCTTCCCTTGGTTCGCCACGGCAGCTTGCGCTGCCGCAATCGCTGCCGGGTCGCCCAGGTAGTAATGACGGATCGGTTTCAGGTCGGCGTCCAGCTCATACACGAGCGGCTGGCCATTCGGGATGTTCAGGCCGACGATATCGCTGTCGCTGATGCCATCGAGCATCTTGATCAGCGCGCGCAAGCTGTTGCCGTGGGCCGAGATGATGATTTTCTTGCCGGCGCGGATGGCCGGGGCGATTTCCTCGTCCCAGGCCGGCATCACGCGCGCCACGGTGTCTTTCAGGCATTCGGTCAGCGGAATCGATGCCTTCGGCAGGCCGGCGTAGCGCGGATCGTTGAACGAGGCGCGGTCGTCGTCTTCCGCCAGCGGCGGCGGCGGCGTGTCGTAGCTGCGGCGCCATACCAGTACTTGCTCATCGCCATACTTGGCGGCCGTCTCGCCCTTGTCCAGGCCTTGCAGGGCGCCATAGTGGCGTTCGTTCAAGCGCCAGTCGTTCTTGATTGGCAGATACATCATGTCCATCTCGTCGAGCGCCAGCCACAGGGTGCGGATGGCGCGCTTCAGCACGGAAGTGTAGGCCACGTCGAACGTAAAACCTTCCTGCTTGAGGATCTGGCCGGCGGCCCTGGCTTCGTTGACGCCCTTTTCCGTCAGATCGACGTCGGTCCAGCCGGTGAAGCGGTTATCGAGGTTCCAGGTGGACTCGCCGTGACGCATGAAAACGATTTTGTACATAGTTCTATCTTCTCAAGGGGTTCAAATCAAAAAAGCAAAACGTAAAAAGACCTCGTCCAGCTTCTATTTTATAATGCGCGGATTGACTTAAACCATTGGACCCTACGTGAAATTCATTATCGACCACATTTTTCTGTTTGCCATCGTCATTATTTCCGGCGGCGCCCTCCTCTGGCCACTGCTGTCGATGCGCGGCAAGCGCGCGACCGTGCTGGAAGTCACGCAACTGATCAACCGTGGCAAGACCATCATCGTCGACGTGCGCAGTGCGGAAGAATTCGCCACGGGCCACTTGCCTGACGCAAAAAATATTCCGCTGCCGGAACTGGCAAAACGCCTGGGCGAGCTGGAAAAATTCAAAACGCGCCCCATTGTAGTGGTTTGCCAGAAAGGTTCGCGTTCGGCAACCGCCGTCGGCCTGCTGGGCAAAGCCGGTTTCGCTGAGGCAACAAGCCTGGAAGGCGGCCTCGACGAATGGAAAAAGCAGGGTTTGCCATTGAAAACCTTGTCGCTGGCGAAATAAGCCGGCTTTAACTGAAGGAATCGACATGACCGTACCAGTAATTGTGTATAGCACCGCCGTGTGCCCGTATTGCGTGCGCGCCGAGCGCCTGTTGGAAGCCAAGGGCGTGGCCGTGCAAAAGATCCGCGTCGACCTCGACCCGGAAGAGCGCATCAAGATGATGGAACGCACGGGCCGCCGCACGGTGCCGCAGATCTATGTGGGCGATACCCACGTGGGCGGATTCGACGATTTGTATGCGCTCGATCAAGCCGGCAAGCTGGACCCCTTGTTAAATGGCACGGCAGCCTGATATAAAGCGGGTTCGAGAAATTGCTTGGTTTTTTGTCGTATTGTTTTGATACAATTGCCCTCGCACCTGATCTGGCCGCGCCTATCCGGCGCGGTTTGAATACCGCAAGCACCATATTTGAACGGTGTGCCGTTCTTGTCCTTTACAACGAAAGCGTTCCATGTCTGACGAAAATCTGCAACCAGTCTTCCAAATCCAACGCGTCTACCTGAAAGACATGTCGCTGGAACAACCAAATTCCCCAGCTATTTTCCTGGAACAAGAAGCACCAGCCATCGAAGTGGCACTGGACGTGGGCGCTGCGCCTCTGGCCGACGGCATCTTCGAAGCCACCGTGACCATCACCGTGACGGCCAAGGTCGGCGAAAAAGTCGCTTTCCTGGTTGAAGGCAAGCAAGCCGGTATTTTCGAAGCACGCAACATTCCTGCCGATCAACTCGATCCGCTGCTGGGAATCGGCTGCCCGAACATCATCTACCCTTACCTGCGCGCCAACATCGCCGACGTGATCACCCGTGCCGGCTTCCCGCCAGTGCACCTGGCCGAGATCAACTTCGAAGTGTTCTACCAACAACGTCTGCAAGCTATTGCTGACGCCGCTGCAGCAGCTCCAGCAGCCAGCGAAACGCACTAAGCTCTTGCAAGACCCCGCCGGCCGTCATGGCTGGCCTGACACGGCGGCCTGGCCGCCGTGTTTCGTTAAGGTTCAAAAAATATCATGTTGAAAAGTGCGCTCTTGAGCAAGTTCCGCTGGATCGCCGGCGCCGTACTGCTGCTGGCCACCGCCGCCAGCCACGCCGTCGATTTCAAAACAGTGGGAGCAAACCCCGTGATCCTGTACGACGCGCCATCCAGCAAGGGCGGCAAGCTGTACGTGGCGCCACGCGGCATGCCGCTGGAAATCGTGCTCAGCTATGGCGAATGGGTCAAGGTACGCGACGCCAGCGGCGAAATGGCCTGGACGGAAGCCAAGGGCCTGTCGGCCAAGCGCAACGTCGTGGCGCGCGCCGCGAACCTCAAGGTGCGCGCCAGCCCCGACGACAACGCCTCGCCCATCATCCTCGTCGACAAGGGCGTGCTGCTGGAAATGAGCGAGCAGCCCGGCTCCGGCTGGGTCAAGGTGCGCCACAAGGATGGCCAGAGCGGCTACGTCAAGACCAGCGAAGTGTGGGGCTTGTAAGCACCGCCAGATTCATCCGGGCAGCGGCCAGCCGCGCCGTGCCCCTCCCCCTGCCAGACTGAGGTCGCATGCAAGTTTCTCCCGATACATCTCCCGCCGCCACGGCGCTCCCCCGCAAGATCACCATCCTCGGCGCCGGCGCCTGGGGCACGGCCGTGGCCATGGCCCTGGCCGGCCGCCACGACGTACTGCTGTGGGGCCGCAACGGCGACGCCATGGCCGCCATGGCCGCCAGCGGCGAAAACAGCTATTTGCCCGGCTTCCCCTTGCCGCCGCAACTGCGCATCAGCGCCGATTTCGACGCCGCCGTCGCGCATGCCGGTGGCGAACACGGCATCCTGATCGCCGCCTGCCCCGTGGCGGGCTTGCGGCCCATGCTGCAGCAATTGAAAGACAAGGCCATCGGCAACCTGGTGTGGCTGTGCAAAGGCTTTGAAGGCGGCACGGGCTTGCTGCCGCACCAGATCGTGCGGGAAGTGCTGGGAGGCAACATCCCCGGCGGCGCCCTGTCCGGCCCCTCGTTCGCGCAGGAAGTGGCGCGCGGCTTGCCGTGCGCGCTGACCATCGCCTCGCACAGCGCGCCATTGCGCGCCGCCGTCGTCTCGGCCTTGCATGGCGGCACCATCCGCGTGTATGCGAGCGAAGACCTGGTGGGCGTGGAAGTGGGCGGCGCCGTCAAGAATGTGCTGGCGATCGCCACCGGCGTGGCCGACGGCCTGGGCCTGGGCTTGAATGCGCGCGCCGCGCTGATCACGCGTGGCCTGGCGGAAATCACGCGCCTGGGCACGGCGCTGGGTGGCCAGACGGAAACGTTCATGGGCTTGACGGGCATGGGCGACTTGATTCTGACCTGCACGGGCGACCTGTCGCGCAACCGCCGCGTCGGCCTGGGCCTGGCGCAAGGCAAGGCGCTGGCCACCATCGTGGCCGAACTCGGTCATGTGGCAGAAGGCGTGCCGTGCGCCAAGGCCGTGCGCGAACTGGCGCGCCGCATGGGCGTCGACATGCCGATCACGAATGCCGTGGCCGGCGTGCTGTTCGACGGCGATGTGCCGCACGTGATGGTGCAGCAGTTGCTGTCGCGCGATCCGCGCGCCGAGGCAGCCTGAGAATCAACCGGGTGGCGCCTAGCGTCCCGCCTTGTGCATGAGTATGGTGAGCAGCAATAAACTGTCTTCGCGCGCTTCCAGCGCGTGCGCCTGGCCGCCGAGCAGGTACAGCATCTGCCCCGGCCCCAGCAGGTGCTCTCCGCCATGCGCCGTCACCGCCACCTGCCCTTGCAGGCAAAGCAGGGTGATTTCACCAAGCACATGATGCTCGGGCATGGTCTTGCCCTTGGGCATGCACATGCGGATCAATTCCAGTTCATCCGTCCTGGCCAGCGCAATGGCGGAAAACTGCGACAGGTCGTCGCCATCCCTGCGCAGCACCTCGATCACCTGTCCTGAACTTGCGTGCTCCAGTGCCATCATGTGCTCCTTCCGCAATTACTCGGTGACTTCCTCCGGCTCTTTCGCGCCGCGCATCCACTCGACCAGCGGCCACGCATCCTTCAAGCCTTCCGCCAGGGTCGGCAGCAGTTTCTCGGGTTCGTTCACGGGCAGCGGTATTTCGGTCCAGACAAAAAAGCTCTTCAGCTTGATGAATTCGATATGTTCGGCATCCGCCTCGAAGCCCTTGGGGGGGCGCTGCAACTTGCCCTCGTTCTGGATCGTGCCGAAACGGGCCTTCAAACGCTTATTTTTCAGTACTTTGGAAAAACCTGGCGCATCGTTGACCATGTGCTCGCGCAGCGCCTTCAGGCGGCCCGGTGGCGGCATGTATTCGCCGGCGCCGAACAGCAGATTGCCCTGGCCATCGATCTGCAGGTAATACGTGGGACCGCCCGCCTTGCTGGGACGGCGCATGTCGTTCGGCGCGATGGCGGCCGAAAAACGCGTCTTATACGGGCTCTTGTCGTGCGCGAAACGCACGTCGCGGTTGATGCGGAACAAGGCCTTCTTCGGATTGCAGTACTTCACGGCCGGATCGAACTTGCCGAGTTCAGCAATGAGTGACGTCACCAAGGCGAGGAATTCCTCGCGCAGGATGTCGTAGCGGGGCTTGTTCATGACAAACCAGGGACGGTTGTTGTTGTCGCTCAGTTCACGTAAAAATTGGGTCAAATCACGCACATGCATGTGTCAAATTCCGATCAGCAACTATTTGGAAAGCTCTTTCGGGATGGGGCGCTTGCCCACCACCACGTCGAGTGCCGCTTCGCGATTCTTGCGCAGCACCGTCATTTTAGCTTTTCCGCCAGGCGGCAGTTGGGCGATCAGGTTCAGCATTTCCGTCGTGTCGCCGACGGGCTTGCCTTCCACCGTCAGCAGGATGTCGCCGGGCACGATGCCCGCCTTGTCGGCCGGGCCGTTGCGCACCACGCCGGCGATGATGGCGCCGCTGGTGCGCTGCAAGTTGAAGCTTTGCGCCAGCTCGGGCGTGATGTCCTGCGTTTCCACGCCGATCCAGCCGCGCACCACGTGGCCATCCTTGATGATGGCTTCCATCACGGTTTTCGCCGTCGAGACGGGAATGGCGAAGCCGATGCCGACGGAGCCGCCGCTTTGCGAATAAATCGCCGTATTGATGCCGATCAAATTGCCGCGCGTATCGACCAGGGCGCCGCCCGAATTGCCGAAGTTGATGGCCGCATCTGTCTGGATGAAGTTTTCAAAGCTGTTGATGTGCAGGTTGTTGCGGCCCAGGGCGGAGATGATGCCCATGGTCACCGTCTGGCCCACGCCGAACGGGTTGCCGATGGCCAGCACCACGTCGCCCACGCGCGCCAGTTCCGACTGGCCCAGCACGATGACGGGCAGCTTGTCGAGGTTGATCTTGATCACGGCCAGGTCCGTTTCCGGATCCAGGCCCACCACCTTGGCGGGCGCCTTGCGGCCATCGGTCAGCACCACTTCGATTTCGTCGGCGCCTTCGACCACGTGGTTATTGGTCAGCACATAGCCTTCATGGCTGACGATGACGCCCGAGCCGAGGCTGTTTTTCAAGTCATCCTCATCCTCGCCGTCCGGGTCGCGGTCGCCGAAGAAGCGTTTAAAGAAGGGGTCGCGCGCCAGCGGATGGGCGCCGCGCTTGGGCACTTGCAGGGTGAGGATGTTGACGACGGCGGGCATGGCGCGCGCCGCCGCGTCGCGGTAGGAGCCGGGCGCCAGGCTGCTCGACGCCGTTTCCACCACGGGCACCGGCTTGGCGGGAGAGCCCAGCTGCTGTACCCGGCTGGCCGGGCGCAGCGCGCCGTACACAAAGTACAGCGCCAACGCGATCGTCACGGTTTGCGCAAACAATAACCAGAATCGTCGCATACAGTTCTCAGCCCAGGTCAGCCGGCCGGTGCCGGAACGGCTTATTTTGCCAGATTGTTGCTGTTGCGTGCGTTCTGCTGCAGAGAGTCGCGGATTTCGCGCAGCAGCACGATGTCTTCCGGCGTGGCCGGCGCCGGGGCTGGCGCGACCGGTTCGCTGCGGCGGGCCTTGTTCATCAGGCGCACCATCTGGAAGATGATAAAAGCAAGAATGATGAAGTTGAGCAAAATGGTGAGGAAGTTACCGTAGGCCAGCACGGCGCCAGCTTTTTTCGCTTCCACCAGGGTCATCGTTGTTGCCTGGCCATTCAGGGGCAGGTAGTAATTGGCGAAATCGAGGCCGCCGAAAATGCGGCCGATGGGCGGCATGATCACGTCTTGCACCAGGGAATCGACAATCTTGCCGAAGGCGCCACCGATAATGACACCGACCGCCAGATCGACGACGTTGCCCTTCATTGCAAATTCTTTAAATTCTTGCATCATTGCCATGAATTTCTCCTTCGGATATGTATAAAAAACATGCCGATCATACTATTGATTCCCAGTGCCACCAACTTGTGGTTGCTGGCGAGACCAATTCGTGCACAGCCGGGCGCATCTAGTTCGAAAGAACTAGCCACCTCCTGCAAAAGTATATAAATTATGGTACAAGCAACGTTTTTGTTTTATTCGTTGTTTGCTTCACTTATAATTTGCGGTTGCCAGAAGTGGCTTTTTCACTTCCGGATAATCAACAAGAAACTGGCACGGGCTGCGCCATTGGCCGAAGTTCCGCAGGGATGTTGCCACTTTACCGTACAAAGATGCGGGTTGCGGCAATCAGTGGGAAAGAGCTTCGGCGACGGTTTTTCGCGGCTGCCACTCATAATAAAGATTCGCATTTTGACTGATTGGGGTTTGCATGAGTAACGAAAAGCAGGTCGATTCAGGCCGTCGCGGCTTGCTCGTCGCCACGTGCGCGGCGGGCAGTGTAGTTGGATTGGCAACCGCGGGAGCCTTGGTAAGCACCTTCCAGCCGTCGGAGCGCGCGAAAGCGGCTGGCGCGCCGGTCGAAGTAGACATCACCACCTTGCAACCCGGCGAAATGCGCACCGTCGAATGGCGCGGCAAGCCGGTCTGGATCCTGAAGCGCACGCCGGAAATGATCGCGTCGCTGAAAAAGACCGACGGCAAAGTCGCCGATGCCAATTCCCAGCGCAATCCCGCCGAATTCACGCCCGAATACTGCATGAACGAGGCGCGTTCGATCAAGCCTGAAATTCTCGTCGCCGTCGGCATCTGCACCCACCTGGGCTGCTCCCCTTCCTCGAAATTTGCCCCCGGCCCGCAACCGTCGCTGCCCGATGACTGGGAAGGCGGCTTCCTGTGCCCTTGCCATGGCTCCACCTTCGACATGGCAGGCCGCGTGTTCAAGAACAAGCCGGCGCCGGACAACCTGCAAGTGCCGCGCCATATGTACCTGAGCGACACCAAATTGCTGATAGGTAAAGACGAGAAAGGCGAGGCTTGATCATGGCTGCTTTCAAAGAAACGAAATTCCCGGCAGACGCTCCCGTCGCCGAAAAAGCGCTGGGCTGGGTCGATGACCGCTTTCCCCTGACCAAGCTGTGGAACGACCAATGGGGCAAGTACTACGCCCCGAAAAACTTCAACTTCTGGTACATCTTCGGCTCGCTGGCCATGCTGGTGCTGGTCTTGCAGATCGTCACCGGCATCTTCCTGACCATGCACTACAAACCGGATGCGGCCCTGGCCTTCAATTCCGTCGAGTACATCATGCGCGAAGTGCCGTGGGGCTGGCTGGTGCGCTACATGCACTCGACGGGCGCCTCCGCCTTCTTCATCATCGTCTACCTGCACATGACGCGCGGCCTGCTGTACGGCTCCTACCGCAAGCCACGTGAACTGATCTGGCTGTTCGGTTTCGCCATCTTCCTGTGCCTGATGGCCGAAGCGTTCTTCGGCTACCTGTTGCCATGGGGCCAGATGTCGTACTGGGGCGCACAAGTGATCGTCAACCTGTTCGGCGCCATCCCGTTCATCGGCCCTGACCTGTCGCTGTGGATCCGCGGCGACTACGTCGTTTCCGACGCGACCCTGAACCGCTTCTTCGCCTTCCACGTGATCGCCATCCCGCTGGTACTGCTGGGCTTGGTTGCAGCGCACTTGATCGCCCTGCATGAAGTCGGTTCCAGCAACCCGGACGGCATCGAAGTGAAGGAAAACCTGGGCGCCGATGGCCACCCCGTCGATTCGATCCCTTCGCATCCGTACTACACCGTGCATGACCTGTTCGGCGTCTCGATCTTCCTCGTCATTTTCAGCGCCGTCGTCTTCTTCGCGCCGGAAATGGGCGGTTATTTCCTGGAATACAACAATTTCCTGCCCGGCGATTCGCTGAAAACCCCGCTGCACATCGCGCCAACCTGGTACTTCACGCCGTTCTACTCGGTGCTGCGTGCCACCACGGCCGACTTCATGTACGTGCTGATGGGTGTCGTGGCCGCCTACGTGGTGTTCATCTGGCTCAAGTCGCGCCTGTCGACGACGGTCAAGTCCGCCATCGCCGGTATCGCCATCGTCGCCATCATCGGCATGCTGCCGCAGGTGCTGGACGCGAAATTCTGGGGCGTGGTGTTCTTTGGCGGTTCCGTCGTGATCCTGGCCTTCCTGCCATGGCTCGACCATTCGCCCGTGAAATCGATCCGCTACCGTCCGACCTGGCACAAATATGTGTACGCCATCTTCGGCCTGTCGTTCCTGATCCTCGGCTACCTGGGTACCCAGGCGCCAACGGATGCGAAAACCATCGTGTCGCAAGTGTGCACCCTGATTTACTTCAGCTTCTTCCTGCTGATGCCATGGTGGAGTGCCATGGGCAAGTTCAAGACCGTGCCGTCGCGTGTGACGTTTCACCCGCACTAAGCCGCTCTCACGCCACGCTCAAAGGACATACATCATATGAAGATTGCAAAAAAACTGCTCGCCATCCTGGCCTTCGTGCCTGCCATGGCTCTCGCCAGCGAAGGCGGCTTTCCGCTGGACAAGGCTCCTGACCGCCAGACGAACATGGCAGCGCTGCAACATGGCGCCAAACTGTTCGTCAATTATTGCTTGAATTGCCACGCTGCCGTGTCGATGCGCTACAACCGCCTGCGCGACCTGGGCTTGACGGAAATCCAGATCAAGGAGAATCTGTTGTTCTCCGGCGATAAAGTGGGCGACTTGATGACGACCAGCCTGGCACCGCAGGACGCCAAGGCCTTCTTTGGCGTCGTACCGCCGGATTTGTCGGTAATTTCGCGCGCGAAATCATCTTCCGCTGGCACAGGCGGCGACTACCTGTATACTTACCTGCGTACGTTCTATAAAGACGACACTCGTCCGACCGGCTGGAACAACATGGTCGTGCCGAATGTTGCCATGCCGCATGCATTATGGGAATTGCAAGGTGTCCAGACTGCCAAGTTCGTGGAAGAGAACGATCCGCACGAAGCTGGCAAGAAGATCCACAAATTTACCGGCTTCGAGCAGGTCAAGCCAGGTACGTTGAACAAGATCGAGTACGACAATGCGGTAGCCGACCTGGTCGGCTACATGGAGTGGATGGCCGAACCGGCACAACAGACACGCAAGCGCCTGGGCGTTTGGGTGCTGCTGTTCCTGTCGGTCTTTGCTCTGCTGGCATGGCGCTTGAATGCGTCGTTCTGGAAGGAAGTCAAATAAGTGAGGCGCCGGCCATAGGCCGGTTTATGCCTGTTTCTGCGTTGTCCGCATGAGTGGACAAGCGACCTGGGGTGAGCCGTTCGCGGCTTCACCCCCTTTGTTTCTAAGGAACTATAAAAAATGATGGTTCTCTATTCGGGTACAACCTGCCCATTTTCGCAACGCTGCCGCCTGGTCCTGTTTGAAAAAGGCATGGACTTCGAAGTGCGCGACGTCGACCTGTTCAACAAGCCGGAAGACATTTCGACCATGAATCCGTATGGCCAGGTGCCTATCCTGGTCGAACGCGAACTGATCCTGTATGAATCGAACATCATCAACGAGTACATCGATGAGCGCTTCCCGCATCCGCAACTGATGCCGGCCGATCCGCTGATGCGTGCCCGCGCGCGCCTGATGCTGTTCAATTTCGAAAAAGAACTGTTTGTGCACGTGCACGTGCTGGAAAGCGAACGCGCCAAGAGCAACGACAAGGCCCACGACAAGGCACGCGCGGAAATCCGCGACCGCCTGACGACCCTGGCGCCGCTGTTCCTGAAAAACAAGTACATGCTGGGCGACGAATTCTCGATGCTCGACGTGGCTGTCGCGCCGCTGCTGTGGCGCCTGGACCACTACGGCATCGAACTGTCGAAGACGGCTGCACCGCTGATGAAATACGCCGAACGCATCTTCTCGCGTCCCGCGTATATCGAGGCATTGACCCCTTCCGAAAAGGTCATGCGCCGCTAAAAGATATCCCCATAAAGCTGCTGCGCAGCCCGCTCTCGACTTGGCGTTACTCGCCGTACTGAAGTACGGCTGCGTTACTCAAGCCGATATCGGGCTTGCTCGCGACGCTTTCTGGGGCATCTTGGATTCTTTCCAGTTGCTCTGTTTCATTGAATTACCGGTGCGCCCGCCTCATGCTGACGGGGGCGCTCCCGCCTCACAGTGCCTACCATGTCTGAAATCTCAACCAAACCTTATATGCTGCGCGCCATCTACGAGTGGTGCACCGACAGCGGCTACACGCCTTATCTCGCGGTCAAAGTCGATTCGCGCACCACGGTACCGATGGAATACGTAAAAAAGGGCGAAATCGTGCTCAACATCAGCTTCGGCGCCACCAGCGGCCTGAAGATGGACAACGACGCCATCCGCTTCCACGCCCGCTTTGGCGGCGTCTCGCGCGAAATCTACGTGCCGGTCGACAACGTGATGGCCATCTACGCCAACGAAAACGGCCAGGGCATGGCCTTCGAGCCCGTGCTGGGCAACGATGACCCCGACGCGCAACCGACGGACAGTCCCGCCTCCGCCGACGTCCCGCCGCCAGTGCTCGCCCCCGCCAGCAGCGCTCCGACCCTGTCGTCCGTGCCGACCAGCTCCCCCGAACAACGCGACAATGCCACGCCCGGCGACGACGAGCCACCAAAAAAAGGCGGCCGCCCGACCCTGACACGCATTAAATAGCGTATAATTCGCAACGCGCAGTTTTTGCCGACTTAGCTCATTTGGTAGAGCAGTTGATTTGTAATCATCAGGTGGCCAGTTCGAAACCGGCAGTCGGCACCAAGACATCTAACAAAAAGCCCAATCCTCAGGATTGGGCTTTTTGCATTCTGGGTGCCATTTCACCGCTGGCCGCCCCCACTGGCGCAACTGCTGCAACTACACCTGGAAACACGGCTACCGGACGGCCGCGCAGCGCTGCTGCGCTTTTGGGATCCGCGCGTATTGGTGAAGCTGGCACAAATACTTGAGCCGGCACAGCGGGAAGCGATGTTTGGCCATATTCACGAATGGCACTTGTTGCTCGACGGCAAGCGGGCAATCATAGGGAGGCGCGATGCTGACGTTTAGCGAGGAGCAATGGCGTGGCGTCCAGACGGGCGACATGAGCGATTTCGTCATCGCAGTGGCGGACCAATTTTTGGCCAAGCGTGCCGACATGGCAAGCCAGCCAGGCCGGGCGACCGTGATCGAGCGCATGCTGGCGGCGTACACCTGCGCCATTCGAATCGGTTTCAGGTCCACGCCGCATATCGTACATCTGATGTACCTGTCAGCCGACGCGCCCGGGATCCATGACGACCCGCTGGTCGATGCCTACCTGCGCAAGCCCGGCGCCACGCCGGAGCAGCGGTTCGACGAACTGATCGCGGTAATGGATAAAAAACTGGAAGGGGAGCAATAATGCCCGCGCTACCGATATTAGTTCTACCAGCAGTCGTGGAGAAAATTTTGTTAGCCTTGGGTGTCGCCGCCGCAGGTGCCGTGATCACGGACGAGGCATTGCGCAAACGCAAAAAAGAGGCAGAAGAAGCAAAAGACGCCCGCGTCACGCCCATTGCGCGTGCCGAGACGCGAAGCGAAGCCAGGGAAAGATGCCGTTGCCCGCCAGACAAGGGTATGCTTATGGCTGTTAAACACAGCATGTCACCAGCCGCGCGCGATTACCAAGCCCGGATTACTGGCTTCTTGATTGGCATGGAATGGGTGTTTGAAGGAAAGGACTTTGACGGCTTCCAATCCCGCCTGTGCTTGTTGCAGGAAGCAAAAGCGGATTATGACCAGTTTTTCAAGGCAAACGGCGAATTCAGATACGATTTTCAAGAAAATATTTTCCTGAGGATGGAATTAAAGCAGGCCACGGACCAGTCAAAGATTGTCATGCGTAACCCGCCGGCCTCGCTGAAATGGTACTTCCAAACGCCACTCGCTTACGAATATATGGAACCCAAATTAGCTGCGTTGGGGATTACCACCTACTACGCTCCATAAAAATATGACAATAATCAATGCTTCTTATAAGCGCGATGCAACGCGCACTTCCCTCGCCTTCCGACCCAACGTCCAGGAAATCGCGACCATTATCCAGTTGTTGAATAAAACCGCGGCATTTGGAAAAAACTGGTTTCTATCGCAGGATACGGAAGCGGAGTCGTTTCTGTATCCGGTTTTCGATGCCTCGGGGGAACTCACCACTGCGGCCGAAGCCGTACTTGAGGCAGAGTTCAAGGGTGAGACATCCAGATTTCTCAGCGCCTGGAATGGCGAGCTCGGAGACGGTGAGGGCGCGACTATGGCGCTTGGGTTCAGCGACAGTGATTGGCCCGCGCGGACTTTTAGGATCAGCGATAAAGGTCAAGGTGTGAAACGGCTTGGTATTGATGGAGTGAAAGAGCTACTGTCCATTATCGCGGGTTCCCTGCGGCCGGTGTTGATCACGGTTGCACGTAATCAGTATTTTAAAAAACAAGTCTTCAAGGACCGTCCCGGTGTTGGCTGGATGTTGTACCTGCCGCGCATACTCACGCTCCAACAGGTGCCCGAGGCCCGCGCTTTAGTGCCCGTGATGGCGATGGACGAGCAAGATAAAGACAAGCAGATCGGCACCATCATCGTCAGCGTCACCGACGAGCCGTTCTCTGATGAGAACCCCGAGCACGTCAAGATTGCCAATGCCATTGAAATTCGCCTGGTCGATCAGGACTTGCTGCCTCGCTATGTCGACATTTGATGAACGATAGCTCGTCCCGCTCGGCATGCGCGACGCATTGCTGCACCGCGCAATGACGTCCAGCGCATTTAGGCGCACTAAGGGCGCTTGCACAATAATATTATGATAATAAACTCTTTGTTCAAACGCGATGCAGCGAACACATCCATTGCGTTCCGACCTACCGTCCAAAAAATCGCGACGATTGTCCGCTTCCTGCAAAAAACTGAGGCGTTTGGAAAGAATTGGTTTCTGTCGAAGGAGACAGAAGCAGAGTCATTTCTGTATCCGGTTTTCGATGCCTCGGGAGAACTCACCACAGCGGCCGAAGCCGTACTCGAGGCCGAGTTCAAGGGTGAGAGATTTCGATATCTCAGTGTCTGGAATGGCGAGCTCGGAGACGGTGATGGCGCGAGTATTGCGCTTGGCTTCAGCGACAGTGACTGGCCCTCTTGGAGTTTTGAAATTGACGGAGAATGCGAGTACGTTAAGCGCCTCGGTCTTGATGGATTGAAAGAGCTGCTGTCCATTATCGCGGGTTCCCTACGGCCAGTGTTGATCACGGTTGCACGTAACGATTATTTTGAAAAACAAGTTTTCAAGGACCGTCCCGGTGTTGGCTGGATGTTGTACCTGCCGCGCATACTCACGGTCCAACAGGTGCCCGAGGCACGCGCTTTAGTGCCCGTGATGGCGATGGACGAGCAAGGTAAAGACAAGCAGATTGGCACCATCATCGTCAGCGTCACCGACGAGCCGTTCTCTGATGAGAATCCCGAGCACGTCAAGATTGCCAATGCCATTGAAATTCGCCTGGTCGATCAGGACCTGCTGCCTCGCTATGTCGATATTTAACGAAAGATAGCTCGTCCCGCTTGGCTTGCGCGACGCATTGCTGCACCGCGCAATGACTATCAGCACGTTTAGGCGCAAGATGAGCACGTGCCTGCGCAAAGCAGGCTCCCGATGTCTGGCTTGCCTACCTGGGGAAATATCATGTCCGCACACACTTACAAGCTGATCGAACTGGTCGGCACGTCCACCGAGAGCAGCGATCAGGCGATACGCGATGCCATTGCCAAGGCGGCGCTGACGGTCAAGCATATGGACTGGTATGCAGTGACGGAATCGCGCGGCCATATCGTCGATGGCAAGGTGGCGCACTTCCAGGTCACGCTCAAGGTCGGCTTCCGGCTGGAATAGCGCAAAGCGGCGCGTTCGTCACCGCCGCCCGGCTACTGCCCGGCTCTCCAGCCACTCCCGGCCGCCGGCCTCCAGCGCGGCCTCGATCACCTTTTCCGGCAAGCTGTAGACAGTCGCCCAGCTGGCGCGGCCATCTTGCGTATTCGCGGGAAAACTGTGCGTTTCAATCGGCCAGTGGTATTTGCGTTTCAGCGCTTTCACGATGGCGGCCAGCGAGACGCGGCCTTGCAGCGGTTCGGCGCCGGACTGGTCGCGGTTCGACAGCAGCACGGCCAGGACCTGGCCGCGGCCCGTGCGTGCGCCGGGGAAGGTGGGGGTTTTGTTTGCCATCGCCTATTTTACCGGGCAATGATCGGGCGAGAGGCGATGTGCCGCACCTTTGATATGGCGCAAGCGCCGCAGCGGCTTTGCGGCCACGATGGGCATGTCGCCAGGCGTGCCGGCGCCCTTCCGGCAGCCTGGGCTTGATACCAGGGGCACAGGAGAACATCATGCACAGCCTGAACATCCACGCCATGCAATGGCAGCCCGTCGCCGATATTTCCGCCGTCGATCCGCTGCGGCCCGACGACCTCGCCTGCTTTCGCGAGCTGCGCGACGTGCTGCAACGCTATGGCGCGCTCGACCGCTTCGGCATTTCCCTGATCCACCGCCATTTCGACATCGCCGACGACGAGGAGCTGATGGAGTACACGGATGTGGAACAACGCACGCTGATAGTGAAACCTGTCAAGAAAAGCGACATCGACTGGGAACGCACGACGATTACCAACTGGAAATTGACGGAAGGGGAGGAAGTGGCGCGCATCGGTTGCGGTTGCGCACGCAATTCGGGTGGCCACCTGGGCTATCACCGCGCCACCTGAGGCGCCCCCGCCGCCTTCCGCCAAGCGGCGTCGGCCTTTCTTACACTTTGCCCTATCCAGTTCAGTCCGCTTTGCACAAATCGTTGATTCCATGGGCTTTTTTTGTGTGGCATGCAAACTGCTTATCCCTGTCTACGAGATGAATTCAGGCAAGTCATCCTGGATTCCTCATCCCCGGATTTTCCGAGACTGACCACGATAAGAGGCTGCGATGAACGTCGATCACACACGAAGCAAGACCTTGGGCTGGCTGGGCGCACTGGCGGCGGCAAGCCTGCTGGCCAGCGGCCAGGCGCAGGCCGGCGCATACGGCCTGGCCGTCAACGAGTTGAACAATTTCCGCATCACCACCAGCGCCGGCGCGCTGTCGCTGGCCGGCGCCAACCGCAATGCCAGCGACAGCGCCTTCTTTGAAGGCGGCGTGGCCGTCAATCCGCGTGCCGTCAATACGGGACCGGCCGCCAACGCCGACGTGCAGCAGGTATGTTCGGGTGGCGGCTGCAGCGGCTTGCCGCAGAACCACTACGCCCCGAGCCCCAGTTCCACCCTGGAGTTCGCGCGCGGCGATGCGCATGCCTTCGGCAACATGCTCAATGGCGGCGCCACCGTACGCGCCGTCTCGGAAGCGCAGCGCAACACGGTCGGCGCCGCCTCATCCACGGCCGGCGACACGCTCACCGGCTCCGTCAACCTGACCCTGTCGAGCGCCGGCTTCATCACCTTCAGCTTCATGGGACGGCGCGACCTGCGCACCAGCGTGACGACCATGGGCGACAAGTCGAACGTGTCGATCATGGATATCTTCAATATCTCGTGCAACAGCGCCAGCCCAGCAGGCTGCCTGTCGAACGCGAATGCCGATGGCGTGATCTTCCAGTTCGCGCCCGATGGCAATGCCGGCAATGGCAGCGACGTCAACGGCAACCATGGCGCCGGCAGCCTCGACCCCTTCAGCCTGAACATGACGAGCGGCACCAACGATCCCGCCACCGGACGCGCCTTCACGAATGACTTCGCGCTGTTTTCCCTGACCTCGAATTTCGCCCTGCCCGCCGGCAGCTATACCCTGAATTTTTCCAAGTCCACGCGCACCGATATCGTCGTCATCGACCCACTGGTCGTGCCGGAGCCTGGCACCCTGTTCCTGCTGGGCCTGGGACTGGCCGGCCTGGCCTTCACGCGCCGCCGCCAGCCGCAATAAACACCGGCATGCCAACAACACGCGGCGCCCGCCAAGGCGCCGCGTGTTGTTTCATGCCAGCCAAGACGTGTTAACCGAGCCGCGCCAGCGCCTGGCGCGCCAGTTGCAGCTGCTGCAGATAATAGCGGTGCAGTATGGCAGGGTCGCTCAGGTCGTGCCCCAGTATCAGCCGCAGTTCGCTGGCAGGGCAGTCGGCGGCCTGGATCTGCACCTGGGCCTTCACCTGCGTGCCCAGCTGGCGGGCCAGCTGGCGCGCCGCCTGCTCTTGCGCGGGCCGGTATTCGACGCGCGTGCGCGCTACCTGGAAGCTGATTTCATTGGCCAGGCGCACCACTTGCACGGGCGCGCCAGCCAGGCTGCGCGCCAGCGCGGCGGCCATGCCCGGCACGCCGTTGCCATTCACAATTTCCAGGCGCGGACGCGGCACGGCAGCCGCCGTCACGGTCCACGCCGGGGCGGCAACGGGCACGCCGCGCGCCGCGGCCGGCACGCGCTGCAAACGGGCCATGCCGTCGCCTTGCGTGATCTCGATGCGCGCCATGGCGGGCGCCTCCT
The DNA here is from genome assembly GCF_059423585.1 of Janthinobacterium sp. GW460-12-1-14-LB5. NCBI lineage: Bacteria > Pseudomonadati > Pseudomonadota > Betaproteobacteria > Burkholderiales > Oxalobacteraceae > Janthinobacterium > Janthinobacterium sp. GW460-12-1-14-LB5. Next base: position 86,436 of record NZ_JBWKYD010000008.1, read on the forward strand.
GCGGCGGCGCGGGCGCGGGCACGCCCTGCGGCGGCGCTTCATCGCGCAACAAGGCCAGGTCGCGCCGCAGGTCGTGTTCCTGCAAGCTGGCCGCCTGGCGCCGCATGACGGCCGCGCGCTCATGCTTTCCCAGGCGTTCGAGCACCTGCGCCAGGTGTTGCCAGGCCAGCGCATTGAGCGGATCGAGCAAACACGCCTGTTCCAGCGCAGTCAACGCCAGCGCATCGCGCCCGCTCAGATAATAGGCACGGCCGAGATTGCTGAACAGATATGCCTGCTGCGGCCGCGGCGTGCCCGCCTCCTGCGTCAAGGCCAGCCAATGGGCGATGGCGGCAGCGTGCTCGCCGCGCTGCGCGTGCAGCACGGCCAGGCCGTTGCGCGCATTCACGTGGCGCGGCGCATGGCGCAGCGCTTGTTCATAGGCCGCTTGCGCGGCGGGCAGGTTGCCAGCGTCAAAATACTGGCGTCCCGCGACGTAGGCGGCATCGGCGTCGGGCGGCAGCGGCGGCGCGTGCGCCGTATGGCTGGCGCAGGCGCCCAGGCCAAGACAGGCGCAGGCGGCGGCCAGGCGGGAAAGCGTCAAGCGCATGGTGACTCCTTTCAGCGGTTGGCCATGGCCGGCACGAGCACGCGATAGACTTCGATCACGGCCGGCCCCATGAGTACCAGCATGAGGGTGGGAAAGACGCAAAAAATCAGCGGGAACAGCAGTTTTAACGCGATCTTCGCTGCCGCCTCCTCGGCCAGCAGGCTGCGCTTGCCGCGCAGGTTTTCCGAATGCACGCGCAGCGAATCGCCCATGCTGGTGCCGAAGCGCTCCGACTGGATCAGCATGGCGACCAGGGTGTCAACGTCTTCCACGCCGCTGCGCAAGGCCAGGTTGCGCAGCGCCTTTTCCTTGGAAAAGCCGGCGCGCATTTCCATCAGCACCAGTTGCAATTCCTGCGCCAGCACCACGCTTTTGATGTGGATTTCGCCCGACACCTTCACCAGCGCGCGCTCCAGGCTCAGGCCCGCTTCCACGCACACGGTCAGCAAGTCGAGCGCGTCGGGGATGTTTTCGAAGATGTCGCGCTGGCGCCGCTTGGCCGTGCTGGCCAGCACCAGGTTCGGCAGGTAATAGCCGACGGTGGCGCCGACGCACAGCAGCAACAGCAGCACGCTGCGCAGCTGCGCCGCCATGGCGCTGGCCGCATACAGGCCCAGCACGCTAGGGAATAGCAGGGCCAGCACGGTTTTCGCCGCGAAGTACAGGGCCGGCGCGCTGGCCTGGCGCCAGCCCGCGTTCATGAAGCGCGTGCGCAGCGGCGAGCGCTCCCAGCCCTCTTCCGGCAGCGACAATTTGCTGAACGGCTGCGCCACGCGCGCCACGCGCTCCACCCAGCCGTTTTCCACCACCGCGTCGCTGGCGGCCGGCGCCATGGAACCGAACAGGCGCTGGCGCAGGGCGCCGGGAAAGAAGATCAGCCACGCCAGCAGGGCCAGCGCCACCACCACGGCGAAGACGATCAACAGGAACAGCAATTGTGCACCGCTCATGCCACCTCCGGTTTTATATCCTGATGCGGATGACGTTGCGCATCCAGACGACACCCAATGCCACCATGCCGGCCGCGTACCACAGCAGTTTTATGCCGCTCGGATCGGTCCACAGCAGGCGGATGTATTGCGGGTTGACCAGCGCCATGACGCCGATCATCACCACCGGCATCAGTCCCAGCACCCAGGCCGACATGCGTCCCTCGGCCGACAGCACGCGCACCTGCCCCAGCAGCTTCAGACGGGCGCGGATGATGCGCGCGATGCTGACCAGCACCTCGGCCAGGTTGCCGCCCGATTCGCGCTGCACCAGCACGGCGATGACGAGGTAGCGCAAGTCCGTCAGCGGAATGCGCGCGGCCAGGTTTTGCAGCGCCTCGTTCATCGGCACGCCGTAATTGATCTCCTCGTGCGCCATCTTGAATTCGCCGCTGATCGGCTCATTGAGTTCATCGCCCACCATCTGCAGCACATTCGAAAACGAGTGCCCGGCGCGCAGCGCGCGGGCCAGGAAATCGGCCGCTTCCGGCAATTGCGCCTCGATCTTCTTCAGCCGCGCCGCGCGCGCGCGCAGCACCACCATGTACGGCCCGCCGCCCGCCACGCCCAGCAGCAGCAAGGCGCCCGGCAGCGGCATGGGCCAGATGGCCAGCCACAGCAGCGCCAGCAGCAGCAAGCCGCCCGCGCCGCCGAGGAATTGCGCCACCGACCACGACAAGCCCGATTGCAGCAGCAGGTGGTCCAGCCGCGCCATGTGCGGCATGCGCCGCAGCAGCCGCTCCAGGCCCGGCGCACGCGCATAGCGGCGCTGCTTGAGGATGGAGACCCGCTCGCCGCCCGCTTCGCCGCGCGCCGCCATCAGCTGCAAGCGCCGGTTGATGCGCCGCGCCGCGCTGCCGTGCGTGCCCGACCACCACAGCCAGGCGCCTTCCACCATCAGGATGCAGGCGGCGAACAGCAGCACGGCGAAGCCGTAGAAGACCAGGTCCATGATGCGTCCCCCCCCTCTATTCGTAGATGCGGTCCGGGTCAAAGACGCTGTCCGGAACCGGCGCGCCAAACATGCGCAGGCGCTCCGTGAAGCGGGGCCGCACGCCCGTGGCGCAAAAGTGGCCCAGCACCTTGCCCGCGGCATCGACGCCCGTCTGCTCGAAACGAAAAATTTCATGCATGGCGATGATGTCGCCCTCCATGCCCGTCACTTCCTGCAGGCTGACCAGCTTGCGCGCGCCGTCCGTCAGGCGCGACACCTGCATCACCACCGTCACGGCCGAGCAGATCTGCTGGCGCGTGGCACGCGGCGTCAGGTTCACGCTGGCCATGCCGACCATGTTTTCCAGCCGTGCCAGCGCATCCCTCGCCGTGTTCGAGTGGATGGTCGCCAGCGACCCTTCATGGCCCGTGTTCATCGCCTGCAGCATGTCGAGCGCCTCGGCGCCGCGCACCTCGCCCAGGATGATGCGGTCGGGCCGCATGCGCAGCGCATTGCGCACCAGCGCCCGCTGGCTTACTTCCCCCTTGCCTTCGATATTCGGCGGGCGCGTTTCCAGGCGCACCACGTGCGGCTGGCGCAGCGCCAGTTCGGCCGCATCCTCGATGGTGACGATGCGCTCGCTGCCGGGAATGAAGCCGGACAGCACGTTGAGCAGGGTCGTCTTGCCGCTGCCCGTGCCGCCCGAGATCAGGATGTTGACCTTGGCCTGCCCCAGCGCCTGCAGCACCTGCACCATGGGCGGCGTCAGGCTTTTATAGTCGAGCAGGTTGGCGATCGTCAAAGGCTGCACGGCAAAGCGCCGGATCGACAGGATCGGCCCGTCGACGGCCAGCGGCGGGATGATGGCGTTGACCCTGGAGCCATCCGGCAGGCGCGCGTCGACCATCGGGCTCGATTCGTCGACGCGCCGTCCCACGCGCGAGACGATCTTTTCGATGATCTTCATCAGGTGCGCATTGTCGTGGAAGGTCACGTCCGTCAGTTGCAGCCGCCCGCCGCGCTCCACGTACACCTTGTCGCAGGTATTGACGAGGATGTCGGACACGCTGGCGTCGGCCAGCAAGGGTTCCAGCGGACCAAAGCCCAGCATCTCGTGCTGGATGTCGAGCACCAGGCTATGCCGCTCGTGCTGGTTCAGCACGATGCGCTCTTCCTCGATCACGCGCTGCACCAGCAGCGCCAGCTCGTGCTTGAACTGCTCGGCCGTCAGGCGTTTCAGGCGTTCCAGGTCGATACGGTCGAGTATCGTCTGGTGCATGGTCTTTTTCAGTTCCTGGTAGGCGTGCAGCGCCAGCGCGCCTTGTCCATTCGTGGCGGGGCGCACCGTTTCATTTGCCGCCAGGCGTTCGCGTAAGGTCATCTCGGCTCCCATGATGGCTCCCGGCGGGAGCCTTGACACAATTCAGCTGCCGCCCCGTCAAGCCTCGCTGCGGCTGAACAGGCGGTCGAACAGGCCGCGGCTTTCCGTCACGCGGCGTGCCGTCACCAGCTCCACCAGCTCGGCCAGGCTGCGCGCCACGGCGCTGGTGCGCGACAGCTGCAGCAGCGGGATGCCCTGGTTGACGGAATCGGTGGCGGCGATGTAATCGTTGGGCACCGTGTGCACCACTTCGGCGCCCAGCGCCTGCTCCAGGTCCGCCAGGCGCAGCCGCCCGCCCTTTTCATAGCGGTTGACGATCAGGCGCAAACGCTCGCCCGGGTAGCCGAGCGAGCGGAAGATGTCGAGCAGGCGCCGGCCGTCGCGGATGTCGGGCAAGGCCAGCTGCAGCACCGGATAGATGGTGTCGGCGTTGTCGAGCGCGCGCAGCGACAACGCATCGATCTGGCGTCCCACGTCGAGCACGATGTAGTCGTAGTGCTGGCGCGCCACGGCCAGGATGCGGTCCATGTGCTCGGGCTGCATGTCGACCTTGTGCGCGGGGTCGTCGGCCGCCGCCAGCACGCCAAAGTTCGGCGTCACGTGCACCAGGCACGAGGCGAGAAAGGCGCCGTCCATGCGCGCGATCTGGGCGCAGATGTCGGACAGGGTCATGGCCGGCTTCTGGTCCGAGACATACAAAGTGGCGTCGCCGAACTGGCCGTGCAGGTCGATCAGCAGCACCTTGCAGCCGGCCAGGCTGGCCAGCGCGTAGGAAAAATTCGTCGATAAAAAAGTGGCGCCACTGCCGCCCTTGCAAGAGATAAAGGCGAGCACTTTGCCGTCGCGCATCTGCGTCACGCCGGCCTGGATATCGACCCGGTCCATCGCCTCGTGGAAGGCCTTGTGCACCAGCGGCAGCTGCAGCACTTCGCGCATGCCGGCGCGCATGGCGCGGATCAGCACATCCTGCTGCTGGCCCCGCGTGAGCAGCATCAGCACGGCCAGCGGATACTGGCGCGCCAGGCGCTCGAGCAGGTCGGCCTCGTCGGCATCGATGCCGCTGGCGTCGACGATCACCAGCTCGGGCGCTTCGGGCTGCATGCGCTCGACGGCGTCGCGCAGGCCGCTGCGCCGCTCCAGCAGCCGCAGCACGGGCATGCGGGCCGCGCCTTGCGCCGCGATTTCGTCGTGCAAGCTGGCGTCGCGGGTAATCATCAAGGCTTTCATCGCCCCTCCTTCATTCAAGGCAATACATTCGGCTGCGCCAGCAGAGCGGCGCTCATGGACAAAAACCGGGATTGTCCGGATAACCCAGCGACTCGGCCACCGCCATGGTGATCCCGCTGGGCAAACGTATGGCGCCTGCGCCGGAGGGAAACATCACGCCCAGCAACGGCAAAATGGGCCGGTACGGCACGCTCTCGCAGCGCGTGCCGACACCCGGCTGGCACAGGCGCGCGCGCACGAAGCGGATGCAGCTGGCGCCATGCGGATCGTTCAGGCAATTGATGCGGTTGCGTTGCGGGCAGCCCGGCATCACCGCCACCGGCACCGCCGCCAGCGCGGCGCCACCGCTGTCCTCCGACAAATAATCGATGCGCACATGCGCGTCGCCGAGGCCGCCGCCCAGCGGCAGCGCACCCGGTGTGGCGCGCAGCACGGCTTGCGTGCGCACGGCCTGCAAGGCTGCGGCATTGCTGAAATCGGTGACGGCGGCAGCGCGCGCCGCGCGCCGGGTGATTTCATGCACCATGTTCCACACGTACACGGCACGCGCCATTTCCAGCATGGCGAACAGGAAGAGGAAGAACAGCAGCGCCAGCATGGCGAACTCGACGGCGAAAACGCCGCCCTGGCGCTGCCGGCGTGGAGGCGGGTTAATTGACATAGCGCAAGGTCGCATTCGCACGCAAGGGGATGGACGCCAGCTGCGGCAGCCACGCGCGCGTCAGGTCAGGCAGAAAGCCGGTGGGTATTTCCATGGTGACCTTGACGCGCACCTGCAGCGGCGCCTTCGGATAACTGCCGCAGTTATAGAAATCGTCGGCATAGATGCAATCGAGGCTGACGCTGAGCGCTTTCATGTGCGGCGCCGTTTCGACCATCGCATCGAGCACCAGCTGACGGGCAAAATCGCTGTGCTGCACGATAGTATCGCCGTTGGCCATCTGCGACAGCGGCAAGGTCGCCAGGTAACGCGCCGCGTCATGCGCGCCCTTCTGCAAGGCCGTATAGGCGAAGAACGCGCGACCGAACAGCAGCACGAAGGGCAGCAGCGCCATGAAAAACAGCAGGATCAGCGCCAGCTCGATGGCGGCGACTCCACCCTGGCGGCGCGCCGCACGGCAGGGCGGCCTCATTGCAGCAGCTCCGCGGGACCGGCCAGCGTGCCCTCGGCCGCCAGGCCGTCAAATTCGGCGCTCAGCACGCCATTGCTGGCCGGCGCCGTCATGAAGAAGCGGCCGATGCCCCGCACCTGGGCCAGCACGTCGCTGCCGGCTGGCACGGGGCAGGCCAGCAGGGGAATGTGCAGCAGGCGGCGCTGCGCCACGCCCGTGTTACTGGTCGGCGCCGTCTGGTAGGCTGGCGTCAGGTATGGCGATTTATCGGTCGGATAATTGGACTTGGCGGCCGGCGCCGCCGGCGTAGCGGGATACAGCTTGGGCCAGTCGCTGGTGGCAAACGGCAGATAACCGCCGGCCGGCTTCGGGCTGCTGTATTTCACTGCCCTGGCAAACGACCATAGCGGGCCATAACTGCCGACGCTGGGTGGCGTGGCGTTCGATTCCGGATCGGCCACGGACAACAGCGGGTTGCCCGTGCTCAGGGCGCTGGGCGCATCGGGCGTGTTCGTCATCCACCAGTTCGCGGCCGTGTTCGGGTAGGCGCGGATATTCGTGTCGGGCGGCGCCACGACAGGATCGCAGCCGCTGCCCGCATGCTGGTTGAAGCGCGCGTTGAAGGCCGGCCACATGGTGGCGGGAAACGGCCGGTGCACGTGCACCTGGGCGCTGCCGATGCGCGGATACAGCACCATGCCGCTGCAGACAAACGGCAACACGCTCGCGTCGCTGACCTGCAGCGACGACCCCACCACGCCCGGCTGGCCCAGCGGATTGAGCACGAAATGTTCGGCCCCCGGGCCGTGCGGATTGAGCTTCAACAGGTTATACGCCACGCCGCGGCGAAAACCATATTCCAGCAGCTCGACGGCCGGCAGCAATGCCGCATTCGTGCGCGGACTGGCCGCACTGGACGACAAGGCACAGATGGCCAGCGGCATCAGGCGCAGGCTGGTATGGCCCGCCACGGCACGCGCGCCCGTGTCCAGGGTGCGCAGCGCGGGCGACCAGGCACCGAGGAACGCCGTCGCCACCCGCCCCAGCGATGGGTCATTGGCCTGCGTATCGACGCGCACGAACAGCGCCGTGGCGGGATCGGGCACGCTGCCCGCCGCATGCCATGCGCTGGCGGGCGCGTCGGGCGCGCTGGCGAAGCGGATGCTGGCATCCGACAGGACGGCGCCCTCCATGCGGCGGCGCCAGGCGCTGCGGTCGGCCGCACTGTGCTTGGCTTTGTCCACGGCAGCGAGCAAGCCTTCGGGCGTGCCCACCAGTTCCGCCGCCGCCGCCATCGCCGCGTTGTCGGCCAGGTTCTGCAATTCCGTCTTGCGGCCGATGACTTGCCCCACGTCCAGCGCCAGGCCGACAAAGCCCAGCACCAGGATGAGCAGGATGGCAAAGGCGATCAGCATCGCCCCGCGCTGGCCCTGGCGTCTATTTGCCATTGCCGCCTCCCAGCATGAATTGCACGGGCTGGGGCGCCTGGCCGTTCGGTTCCGCAAACGAGGCGCGGTAGCGCTGCATGACGGCGTGCGCGCTGGCGCCGTCGAGGCCATCGGCCGGCGTGCGATTGACGGCGCCGGCCGGCTCGCGCACCTGCTGCGCCATGGCCAGGCGCACGGCGTCGCCGAAGCGCCCGTCCAGCCGCGGCGTGCTGCCGTGCGTGCAGGCGGCCAGCAGCAGCGCCGCCAGCAGCGCCGCCAGGCGCCGCAACGTCATCAGGAGCGAATTCGGCATGGCGTGTCTCCCCGTCTCATTTCAACTCGAAACCGTTGGCCGCGCGCGGCGGCGGCACGGACGGCGGCGCCAGCGTCCCTTCCATCTTGCCGTGCAACATCAGATCCGTGCGCGAGGGCGGCGCCAGCTGCGCCGTCGGCAGCACGGCATCGGCCGGCAAGGGTTTCACCAGGTGTGCGGTAATGACGAACAGCAATTCCGTGCGGTCATGCTGGAAATCCGTGCTGCGAAACAGCGCGCCGAGGATCGGCAGCTCGCTGAGCCAGGGCACGCCCGTGATGTTGCTCACCTGGTTGTTCTTGATCAAGCCGCCGATGGCGTAGCTCTGGCCGTCGTACAGCTGCACCGTGGTCGAGGCGCGCCGCGTGGTGATGACGGGCAAAATCGAGCGTCCGCTGACGCCGGCGGCGGAAATGCCCACGCCCTCGCGCGACAGTTCCGACACTTCCGGCGCCACCTTCAGGTTGATGCGCCCGCCCGACAGCACGGTGGGCGTGAAACGCAGGCCGACTCCGTATTCGCGCTCTTCCAGGGTGATCTTGTTGTTGTCCTGGCCGACGGGAATGAAGATCTTGCCGCCGGCCAGAAAACTGCCCTCCTGGCCGCTGATCGCCATCACCGTCGGCTCGGCCAGGATGCGCACCAGGCCATCCTGTTTCTGCGCCTCGATGGTCAGCTGCTGGCCATTCGACTTGCGCACGTCGAGCAAGCCGTTCGCCGTGCCGCTGAGGAAATTCGACAGCAGGGTGGTGGCCCAGCTGCCGGAGGCGAAGCGCAGGGTGGCGCCCACTTCCAGCCGCTCCAGCAAGGACTTCGACACTTCGGCGATCTGCACGGCCAGCATCACTTGCTGCGGCGCGCTGACGTCGAGCATATTGATGACGCGGCTGTTCGCGCTGCCCGCGCCGCCGGGCGCGGCGGCCGCCAGCGGCAAGGCCGTGCCATCGGCCGGCTTGGGCAGCGCCAGCGCGTGCGTAGCGCGGCGCACATACGCGTGCGCCAGCTCGACGGCGCGCAGCACGGCGCCCGCATCCTGCACCGTGCCCGACAGTACCAGCGTATCGGCCACGGCCGTCACGCGGATGGCTTTTTCTTCCGGCATCAGGGCCGCCAGGGTCGTTTGCAGGCCGGCCGGGTCCATGCTGACGCTGACGTTCACCACGCTGCACGCGCCGCTTCTGCCCTGGATGATCATATTCGTGCTGCCCACGTCGACGCCGACCACATATAAGGTGTCGGGCGCCACCAGCATGGCTTGCAGCACGGCCGGGTTGCCGACGCTGCGGGCCAGCACGGCCTCGGGCAGGCGCAGCATGCTCGACTTGCCCACCTGCAGCTGCAAGTTGCCGGGCGTAGCCGCGTCACCGCCGCAGCGCGGGCCAGGATCGGCCGCCGCGCCGGCAAGCGGCAACAGCAGGCAGCACAGTGTCAGCAGGGCGCGGTTCATGAGCGTGTCCATGGTTGGCTAAAAACATTCGCGCGACTGGCGCGTCCCGTCGATAACGCCGCTGCACTGGCGCTTTGCTTCCTGCGGCGCCTTCGCCACGCGCACCGGGCGCGGCGCGGCGGCCGGCACGGGCGCGGCGGCCGGAGCGGGCTCGGCTTCGTGCGGCCCGCCCAGCAGGGTCAGCTTGGTGGCGCCTTCCGTCACGCCCGGCTGCGGGTCGACCTGGTTGCGCAGCACCAGCGACAGGCTGCCCACGCTGCGCGCCAGATCCAGGTTTTCCGCCTGTTCCGGCGTCACTTCCAGGGTCACGGCATTGACCACGCGCGGCTTGGTCTCGTCGCGCCCCACTTCCTGCGCCACGGCCAGCACGAGGATGCGTTCGAGGACGATCTTGGAAATGTTGCGGCTTTGCGGAAACGCGCGGTCGCCGGCATCCTGCTGGGTGCTGACGATGATGTCGACATAGTTGCCCGGCAAGGCGAAGCCGGCCACGCCGATCACATCGTTGACGCGCACGGTGATGGCGCGCCGCCCTTCCGTGATCAGGGCCGACAGGCCGCCCAGGGTGCCCACTGGCGCCAGCTTGGCTTCGCTCAGCGGCTCGCCGCGCAGCACGCTCGTTTTCAGCACCCGTCCCGCCAGTTTCGCCGGGTCTTGCAGCGCGCCCTGCGGCAAGCTTTCGGCCGGCCACTCGGCCAGGCGCAGCATGTCCGGCGTCAGGCGCTGGCCCAGGTTGACATCGCTGGCGGCGACGACGATCTTGCCCTTGCCGGCCGGCGTCTGGCGCAGCAGCCAGTGCGATGCCAGCAGCACGGCCAGCAAGCCCAGCACGACTGCCAGGCCCATCATCAGAATGGCGCGCCGGTTCTTCATGCGATGCGCTCGCACAGGCTGGCGGCCGGCATGTCGCAGCTGGCAAACAGGCTGCTCCAGGCTTGCTCCAGGGCGCCCACCGTCAGGCGCGCTTCGCTGCCGGCAAAGCCGGCAAAGTCGCCTATGCGCGCCAGCAATTCCTGCGGATAGCTGGCCAGCAAGGGCCGCCCCTGCGCGCCATGCAGCTGCAGCAGATGGTTCAGGGCCGGCTCGTCGATGGCCATGCCGGCCAGGCGGCATTGCTGACGGAACAAGGCGCGATAGGCGCTCTCGGTCAGCGGCCCCACCTGCACCTTGTAGCCGATGCGGCGCAGCAAGGCGGCGTCAAACAGCTCGCCTGGCGGCACATTCGTGGCCAGCACGAGGGCATTGTCGAAGGGCACGCTGACCTGCACGCCGCCGGGCAGGCCCAGCTGGTCGCTGCCGCGCGCCAGCGGCTGCATCAGACGCGTCAGCAGTTCTTGCGCGCCCAGGCGCTGGCGGCCCAGGTCGTCGATGATCAGCATGCCGTTGTTGGCCCGCACATGGGGCGGCGCCTGGTAGCAGCCGCCGCTGGCGTCATGCCGCAATTCCAGCGTGCCGGCGTCGAGCTCGGCGCCCACGTGAATCACGGGACGCTGGCACAGCACCCAGCGGATGTCCGTGCTGCGCCGCTCCAGCGCCTGGCGCGCATGGCTGACATGCTGCGGCGCGGGCGGCAGGTGCTGCGCCGGATCGTACAATTGAATGATGTCCTGGCCGACGATGATGGCGTAGGGCACGGCCACCAGCCCGTGCAGCAATTGTCCCAGCTGCAGCGCCAGGGTCGACTTGCCGCTGCCGGGCGGACCGTACAGCAGCAGCGAGCGTCCCGAATGCAGGGCCGCGCCCACCACGTCGAGCATGCCCGGACCCGCATGGGCGCCGCCCAGCACGGCGGCCAGGTCGTCGCTGCCGACGCGCTGTTCCTGCGCCAGCCACGACTGGCGCGCCACCATGGCGCGGTACGCTTCCAGGGTGACGGGCGCGGCGCCGATATACGCGCAGCGCTCAAGAAAAGCACTGGCGCGCTGCTTGCCGGCGCCCGTCAACTGGTACTGCACGTCGATATCGGATTCGCCGCGCCAGGCCACCTCGGCCATCTGCTCCGTCACCATGAAATCGAGCACTTCGCGCAAGACATTGATCGACAGACGCAAGCGCGTCGTCAGGGCGGACAGATGCGTCTTGCCGCCCACAAACATCAGCTTGGCGATCAGTTCGACCACCAGCGGCCGCTCCAGTCCCGTTTCACGCAAGCTCTTCGGCTGCGGCGGCAAGGGCGGCATCAGGTTCGCGTCGGCAGGGCGCGGCGCACTCTCGGTGCTCATGGAATAGTCGACCTCGGTCATGCTGCATCTCCAAGCCGGTTAGGACTGCATTGAACAGAATTCATTCTAGCGAGCGGGGACTGGCGCCCATTGATCAAGAGCAATGAATGACAATCAGAAATAATGCCGCCCTTGCACCAGCAGGCAACCGAGGGCGATGGCCAGGCCGTACGGCATGTTGCCCACGCTGGCACCGCTGCCCAGTGCGTTTGGCGCCAGGGGAATGCCGGCCATGCGCGCGATCATCGGCCACAGCAGTTGGCGCAGATTGCCCAGGCAGGCGCGCCACTTGCCCTGCCAGGTGATCATCAGCACGGCCATCAGGCCGCCCAGCACAAACGTGGCGAAACAGATCTGCAGCACGGGCCAGGGGCCGGCAAAGGCGCCCGCCATGGCGATCAGCTTGACGTCGCCGGCGGCCATGCCGCGCAGCACGTACAGAGGTAAAAACAGGAAAAAGCCCGTGGCCATGCCGCCCAGCCACAGCGACGGCACGCTTTGCGGCCACAGCCACAAATGCAGGGCCAGCGCGGTGAGGATGCCGGACAACACCACACCATTCGGTATCTTGCGGCGGATCAAATCACTGACGGCGGCGGCCGTCACAAAACACAACAACAGCAGGTCGCACAAGGCAGTTGCAGGCATGGCATACCTCCCGAAAAAAACCCGCTGCCGGCCGGCCAGCAGCGGGCACCCGCTTAGGGCGTCAACACCAGGTTCGACGAAATGTCGGTGAGGACGGCCAGCAAGTTGGTCTTGATCAGCAAGAAACCGGCCGTGATGGCGGTAGCCATCAAGGCCGCAATCAAGCCGTATTCGATTGCCGTAATGCCATCCTCATCCTTGACAAACTGCTGTACTGCCGACAGGAAGGTATGCATGACAAGCTCCCAAAAGTGAATCACAAGTCCCTGGCGCAATCGGGTGTGAAACATTGCCCATTCCTGCTAATATGTTTCCTGCCGTAAATTTCTGCGCCATTGCATTGACTATAAAGCGTCTACGTTTTGGCAAATTGACGCGCCACAAGTTTCCATATGGAAATTATCAAACCCTGTTGAAATGACGACTGGCGCAAACAAATGTTGCGATCAGGATTGAAAGTCTGCGTCAGGGCAAGTTTTTTGCAACGCGCTGCCCTAATCTCATGTATTTACATGAAATATTGCATACGTTAATTGCCTATTAGGCAAAAAGACATTATCCTGCTTAGCTCTTCTTTGGAAAGGCCTCTCGCCCGGCGGTACAGAGCGTCATGCCACCAAATAAATCTTGGCTTCTTGTAGACGGACGCGAACATGCTCTTGCTTGATGCAATGCTGCTATGACGACACTTGTGTGACTACTTTCCAGAGAACGACAATGGATTCCCTACTGAAACACATGGTGGATATGACCGGGCACCGCGACCACACGATGCTCGACATCTCCGTGATCTCGGCGGTCCAGGAACTCGCTTCCGCGTCGCAGACCCGTGTGCTGGCCCTGACCAGCGTGCGTGGCCAGGTGTTCGTGCGGTCGCGGGCCATCATCGTGGCGGGCAGCGTTGCCCGCATGGAAGACAATGCCGATCCTGCGCTGCCGGGTGAACCGCTGTCGGACTACCCGGCCCTGGCCGCCTGCATCGCGCGCCACGAGGCGAGCGCCGACACCCTGTGCGCCGACGGCCGCCACCTGCTGTGGCTGCCCATCTGGATCGGCGACCAGGTCACCACCTGCCTGGAAATCACCAACCCCACGCCCTACACGGGCGCCACCATCCAGGTGATCGGCGGCATCGTCAGCGTGTACCGCAATTTCCAGAACCTGCTCGACTACAGCGAACGCGATTCGCTCACCGGCTTGTTGAATCGCAAGACCTTCGACGACCAGCTGGCGAAAATCCTGCAAAGCCGCGGCGAACCGGAAGCGGAAAGGCCGCGTCCCGTCGAGGAAGAGCGGCGCCACCATACGGATACGGAACGGCAATGGCTGGCCGTGATCGACGTCGACCATTTTAAATTGGTCAACGATAAATTCGGCCACCTGTATGGCGATGAAGTGCTGATCCTGATCGCCAACCAGCTGCAATCGTCGTTCCGCTCGCAAGACCGCATCTTCCGCTTCGGCGGCGAGGAATTCGTCGTGCTGCTGCGCTCGATCACCCTGGAAAATGCGCAGAAAATCATCGACCGCTTCCGCACCAATGTCGAAGCGCACGACTTCCCGCAAGTGGGCCGAGTCACCGTCAGCGTGGGCTTCGTCAGCATCAACGCCTACGAAGCGCCCGTCATCATCCTCGGCCGCGCCGACCAGGCCTTGTATTACGCCAAGAGCCATGGCCGCAACCTGGCTTGCCACTATGACGAGCTGGTCGCCAAGGGCTTGCTTACCACCATTGCCTCGAACGATACGGCGGAATTCTTCTAGGCATCCGCCAGCGATAAAAAACGCATGGGATCGACCTGCCACCTGGCAGCCGACTCATGGCCGACGATCTTGTCGGCGCCGCCGAAGCCGAAGCCGCGCGACAGATCGACCGTTTCGGGCTTGATGTAGGTCTTGCTTTTCGTACTGAAAAACACGTTCACCTTCGGCGCCAGCAGATTGCTTTCGTGCGCCTCGACGACGACGGCCAGGCGGCCCGATTCCAGCATCACCATGGTACCCACCGGATAGATGCCCACGCAGCGCATGAAATCCTGCGCGAACACGGGGTTGAAGTGGAATTTGCTCCATTCATAGATCTTGCGCAGGGCTTCGGCGGCGGCGATGCCCTTGTGGTAGCTGCGGTCCGACGTCAGCGCGTCATACACATCGACGATGGCGGCCATCTGCGCCAGCTCGCTGATGGCGTCGCCGGCCAGCTGGTCCGGGTAGCCGCTGCCGTCGCGCCGCTCATGGTGATGCAGGGCGATGTCGAGGGGAATCGCGCCCAGCTCGGGCGACTGGCGCAGGATGTCGTAGCCGTCGCGCGGATGGCGCTTGATCAGGGCGAATTCTTCCGGCGTCAATGGACCGGGCTTGTTCAGGACGCTGTCGGGCACCAGGGCCTTGCCCGTGTCGTGCAGCAAGCCACCGAGGCCGGCCTGGTGCGTGGTGGCCGCATCGATGCCGCGCGAGCGGCAAAACGCCACCAGCAGCGCGCACACGCTGACGGAATGCAAAAAGGTGTAGTCATCCTTGGTCTTGATGCGCAGCAAGCCGACGAGGGCGCCGGGATTGCGCAGGATCGATTCGGTAATATCTTGCACCGTGTGCTGCACACGGTCGAGCTCGACGGCCTTGCCCAGGCGCACATCGGCCATCACCGTGCGCACCAGGCTCGCTGCCTGCCGGCGCACCTGCGTGGCGCGGGCCAGTTCCATGCCCAGCGACACGCGCGTGACCACTGGCGGCGCCGCCGCGGCGATCTGCACCAGTTCGCGCTCGGTCTCGGCGCGCGCCTGCGCCACGGTGGGCGCATCCTGCACGTCGAGGCCCTTGCCGCTGTCGATCACCACGTCGTGAATGCCGGCCTGCACGATCTTGCGGATTTCCTCGTCGCTGCGCAACAGAAAACGGTTACGCACGAAGGGATGCGTCATCCAGTCGCAGCTGAGGTCATGAATGTACATGCCCACTTTTAATTGAGACGAATCAACTTTCTTGAGCATGCTGTCATCCCACAAATACGCGTCTGGAGCACCGAAGGGGCTAGAATGAGTATAACAAAATTGTTATTCTGCTGGCCGCGTTCGGCGCCGCGGCGCAATTTTTCCGATCACCGTACCGCTTCTGGAACCCATGGAACTGCGCCAATTACGCTACTTTGTTGCCATCGTCGACCACGGCTCGCTGTCGCGCGCGGCCCTGGTCCTGCACGTGGCGCAGCCGGCCCTGACGCAGCAGCTGCGCCAGCTGGAAGAGGAACTGGGGGTGCAGCTGCTGCACCGCTCGGCCCAGGGCGTGCTCAGCACGGACGCGGGCAAGGTATTCTACGAACATGCCCAGGCGATCCTGAAACAGGTGGCCGACGCCCGCTCGGCCGTCACGCAAAGCGCCACGCGGCCGTCCGGCAATGTCACCCTGGGCTTGCCGCACAGCATCTCCGGCGCCCTGGCCCTGCCCCTGCTGCTGGCCGCGCGCGAACGCTATCCCGAGATCACCCTGCAACTGACGGAAGAAATCACGGGCAACCTCAATGAACAGCTCAAATCGGGCCGCATCAACCTGGCCGTGCTGTTCGACGATGGCCAGCTGACGCCGTTTTCCTGCTGCCCGCTGGTGGAAGAAGAGATGCGTTTTATTTGCCGCAGCGATTCGCCGTTCGCGCCCGCCGGCCTTGCCGTGTCGTTCCAGCAAGCCTTGAGCGCCACCCTGATCCTGCCGGGCCTGCAGCACGGCGTGCGCCCCCGCATCGACAGCCGCGCGCGCGAACTGGGCCTGGAGACGGCGAACGTGATCGAGATCAACTCCATCGCCATCCTGAAATCGGCCATCCTGGCCGGCATGGGCGCCACCATCCTGCCCGCCGCACCGCTGCTGGCCGAACTCGACAGCGGCGCCATGCGCAGCTACGCCATCCACAGCCCCGTACTGTCGCGCACGGTGGCCCTGTGCGCCTCGAAAAACATTCCCCTCACCAATGCGGGCAACGCCGTGAAAAATCTCGTGCTGCAAGTGGCCGCCGAGCTGTGCGGCAGCGGGCGCTGGGTGGGGGCGCACGTGCTCTCGCCCACGGCATAAGTATTTCTTATACCCCCATCGCCAAAGCGTATTTGCCCCCACTCCTGACTCGTTCTACACTGACCACATTAATTATTTTAAATTTAAAATAGTTATGTGCCGCCCACACGCGGCCGTCCCGTCTGCACAGTGCGCGCCTTACCGGGCGCGTCCCTTGTACAGCCGTCATCTGAAACACCCTTTTGGAGACAGCCATGTCCGTGACCACGGAAAACGGCTCCGCAGCGTTCGCTAGAAACGCCGGTGCCGCGCCATCTACGCCCCCCGACACTTCCCGCTTGACCACCGTCAGCCTCGACGACAAATACACGGCCACTTCCGGCGCCATCTTCTTGTCCGGCATCCAGGCCCTCGTGCGCCTGCCCATGATGCAGCGCCTGCGCGACCAGGCCGCGGGCCTGAACACGGCCGGCTTCATTTCCGGCTACCGCGGCTCGCCCCTGGGCGGCCTCGATGAAAACCTGTGGAAAGCCAAGAAACAGCTGGAAGCGCACCACGTGCAGTTCGTGCCCGGCGTCAACGAAGACTTGGCGGCCACGGCCGTCTGGGGTTCGCAGCAGGTCGACCTGATCGGCCCGGCCAAGTACGACGGCGTGTTCGCCATGTGGTACGGCAAGGGCCCGGGCGTGGATCGCTGCGG
The DNA here is from genome assembly GCF_059423585.1 of Janthinobacterium sp. GW460-12-1-14-LB5. Lineage (NCBI taxonomy): Bacteria > Pseudomonadati > Pseudomonadota > Betaproteobacteria > Burkholderiales > Oxalobacteraceae > Janthinobacterium > Janthinobacterium sp. GW460-12-1-14-LB5. The sequence continues at coordinate 103,427 of NZ_JBWKYD010000008.1, forward strand.
CGACGTCTTCAAGCACATGAACCATGCGGGAACCTCGAAACTGGGCGGCGTGCTGCTGGTGGCCGGCGACGACCATGGCGCATACTCATCGACCCTGCCGCACCAGTCCGACCATCTGTTCTCCGCCTCGATGATCCCCGTCCTGTATCCATGCAATGTGCAGGAATACCTGGACCTGGGCATCCACGGCTGGGCCATGTCGCGCTTTTCCGGCTGCACGGTAGCCTTCAAGGCCCTGGCCGACACGGTCGAATCGTCGGCTTCCATCGATGCCGATCCGTTCCGCGTGGAAGTGAAAATTCCGCAAGACTTCGTCATGCCCGAAGGCGGCCTGAACGCGCGCCTGTCGAGCATCCCGCTGGGCCAGCAGGCGCGCAACCAGGAAGCGCTGATGCAGGACTACAAGATCTATGCGGCCCTGGCCTACGCGCGCGAAAACAAGCTCAACCACACCACCATCGACAGCCCGAACGCCAAGCTGGGCATCATCGCGTCCGGCAAATCGTATCTGGACGTGCTGGAAGCGCTGGAAGAGCTGGGCATCGACGAGCAGATGGCGGCCGACGTCGGCATGCGGCTGTTCAAGGTGGCCATGCCGTGGCCGCTGGAGCCGGACAGCGTGCGTGAGTTTGCGCAAGGTCTCGATGAAATTCTCGTGGTAGAAGAGAAGCGTCAGATCGTCGAATACCAGCTCAAGGAACAGCTGTACAACTGGCGCGACGACGTGCGTCCGCGCGTGATCGGCAAGTTCGACGAAAAAGGCGAATGGGTCGCGCCGCGCGGCGAATGGCTGCTCACGTCCAAGGCGGATTTTTCCGTCTCGCAAGTGGCACGGGTCATCGCCAGCCGCATCGCGCGCCTGATTTCCGACCCCGTCACCTGCGACCTGATCAAGGCGAGATTAAGTTTCCTCGACGCCAAGGATGCGGTATTGAAAAAGGCCGTGAATACGCCGTTCCGCCCCGCGTTCTACTGCTCCGGCTGTCCGCACAATACCTCGACGAAGGTGCCCGACGGCAGCCTGGCGCTGGCCGGCATCGGCTGCCACGTGATGGCGACCTCGATCTACCCGGAAATGAACAAGCTGACCACGCACATGGGCGGCGAAGGCGCGCCGTGGATCGGGCAAGCCGCATTTTCCGAATTGCCGCACGTGTTCCAGAACCTCGGCGACGGCACCTACTTCCATTCCGGCTACCTGGCCATCCGCGCCGCGCAGGCGGCCAAGGTGAACATCACCTATAAAATCCTCTACAACGACGCCGTCGCCATGACGGGCGGCCAGCCCGTGGACGGCCTCATCACCGTACCGATGATGGCGCAGCAGGTGGCGGCCGAAGGCATCGCCCGCATCGCCTTGGTCACGGAAGATTTATCACGCTACAGCGACCGCAGCAACCTGCCCGCCCACCTGACCTTGCACGACCGCAAGGACATGGATGCCGTGCAGCGCGAATTGCGCGAGGTGCCAGGCGTGTCCGTGCTGATCTACGACCAGACCTGCGCCGCCGAAAAACGCCGGAGAAGGAAAAAGGGCGAGTATCCGGATTTGCCGAAACGCATGGTCATCAACGACGCCGTCTGCGAAGGCTGCGGCGACTGCGGCGTGCAGTCGAACTGCGTGTCGATCCTGCCAAAAGAGACGGAATTTGGCCGCAAGCGCACCATCGACCAATCCTCGTGCAACAAGGATTACTCGTGCGCCAAGGGTTTCTGCCCCAGCTTCGTCACCGTCGAAGGCGGCAGCCTGAAGAAAACCAAAACGGGTGCCAGTAAAGCGGGCGAGACGGACAACTTCGGTCCGCTGCCGGAACCCCAATTGCCTGCCTGCGACGCGCCGTACAACATCCTGATCAACGGCATCGGCGGCACGGGCGTCATCACCGTGGGCGCGCTGATGGGCATGGCGGCCCACCTGGAAGGCAAGGGCGCGTCCGTGCTGGACATGACGGGCATGTCGCAAAAGAACGGTTCCGTCACCTCGCACGTGAAGATCGCCAAGTCCCCCGCGCACATCCGCGCCCAGCGCATCGCCACGGGCGAAGCGGACCTGATTCTGGGCTGCGACATGCTGACGGCCGGCGCGCAGGATGCCGTATCGAAAATGCGTCCCGGCCGCAGCCTGGCCGTCGTCAACCTGCACGAACAGCCGCCAGGCACGTTTGCACAAAATGCCGACTGGCAATATCCAACGGCGGAAGTGCGCCAGCTGATCGAGGAATCCGTGGGCGGCGCGGATGCGGCCGACTTTATCGACGCCACAAAACTGGCCACGGCGCTGATGGGCGATTCGATCGCCGCCAACCTGTTCATGCTCGGCTACGCCTGGCAAAAAGGCCGCATCCCGTTGACGCAAGCGGCGCTGCTGCGCGCCATCGAACTCAATGGCGTGGGCATCGAGTCGAACAAGAAAAGCTTTTTGTGGGGCCGCCGCGCCGCCGTCGACGTGCGCAAAGTCACGCAAATCGCCACGCCCACACAAGCGATCATCGTGCAAATGCCGCAAAGCCTGGATAGCCTGGTGAAAAAGCGCGTGGAATTCCTCACCGCGTACCAGAACGCCGCGTATGCGGATGGTTACTTGACCCTGGTCAAACAGGTACGCGACCGCGAGAATATCCTGGGACTGGGCCAGAAGCTGTCGACGGCTGTCGCCAAGAGCTATTTCAAGTTGCTGGCCTACAAGGACGAGTATGAAGTGGCGCGTTTGTACACGGATGGCCGTTTCGTGGAGCAATTGCAGCAGCAGTTCGAAGGCAACTTCTCCGTGAAATTCAACCTGGCGCCGCCGCTGTTTGCAAAAAAGGATGCGAAGGGCCACCTGGTGAAAGCGGAGTTCGGTTCCTGGATGTGGCGCGCCTTCAAGCTGCTGGCCAAAGCAAAAGGCTTGCGCGGCGGCACCTTCGACATCTTCGGTTATACGGCCGAGCGCAAGATGGAACGCGCGCTGATAGTCGAATACCGCGAACTGCTGGCCGGCATGCTGGTGAACCTGACAGCGGAAAACCTGCCTACCTGCGTGGAACTGGCGTCGCTGCCCGAAAAAATCCGCGGCTTCGGCCACGTCAAGGAAGCCGCCGTCGATACTTACCGCAAGGACAAGGCGAGGTTGCTGGCAAAGCTGGCTGATGGGAGCAAGCACGCAGCCTAGGTGACTCTGGAATACAACGCTGCCAGGTGGCTTGCCTGGCAGCGTTTAATTCACTATCCTGATCCTGCCATTTATTTCACTCGCTTTATCACACCAGAAAAACGACAGACGCAAAATAACCATAAAAATCAGCCACTTACAATCACATGGTAAAACATTGGGTCGTCCAGGCAATAGCGCTGCTTAAGTCCAGTCGGGATCCCGTGCCCCATGAGATCAATGAACTGGACTGGAAACTATCGTTGTCCGGCAACAAAGAGCGCTTAATCGAACATCTGATCGCCTTCTCCAATTGTCCGCACGGCGGCTATATGGTCTATGGCATCGCAGACGCTGGAGCTGCGCTGATGGGAGTTGAGCAAACTCAAGTTGAAGAAACCATTTTGCAGTTGACCAATCTGGGCCGCGATGCAGTTGAGCCGCCTCTTATCCTCGACCATGCAGTAGTCGAATACGACACCGTTCCTTTATTATTCGTTTATATCCGTGAACAAGCAGACAAGCCCGCACATCGCAGGGGCAAGAGTATTGAAGAAACATGGATAAGATCGGGTGGCACAAGTCGTAAAGCATCTCGATCGGAAGTTGGTGCACTCATGCTCAACAGCCATGCTCCCCGCTGGGAGGAACTACGAACGACACCCCTGCTTTCTGCCGATGAAGTCATCGAACATCTCGATCTGGCGACCATTTCCAAACTCTTGCAACGCCCTCTTCCTGACGACAGCTTTGAGCTGATGCGCTGGCTGGAGGAGGAAAATATGGTCATTCCCGATGGCAGCGGCTACTACATTACGCATTTCGGTGGTATCTCAGCAGCGCGTGAGTTGGAGCACTTCACGCACCTCAGTCGTAAACGTATTCGCGTCATCCGTTATAGCGGCACCAACAAAGTCGATACAATTGATGAAGTTCGCGGCAACAAAGGCTATGCAGTGGGTTTCGAAGGCTTGATCGGCTATCTACTGCGCGTCCTGCCACATTCGGAAGTGATCCAGCAATCCCTGCGTGAGCAAGTTAGCCTCTATCCTGAAATTGCGCTACGCGAATTAATCGCGAATGCCTTGATCCATCAGGATTTCAACGTCACAGGCGCTGGCCCTACTATAGAAATCTACGACGACCGCATCACCTTCACCAATCCGGGGACACTGCTTCCAAGCAAGCGCCTTGACCGTCTGATCGGTACGACACCAGAGTCACGCAATGAATTGCTGGCATCCAAATTTCGGCAATATCGGATCTGTGAAGAAAGGGGTACGGGATTCCAAAAAGTGGTCTCGGCCGTCGAGTTATTCGGCATGCCGCCCGTCCTCTTCACGCCACTGGAAAATGGTTTCCAAGTCACCTTGTACGCGCCAAGACAGTTCGCCGACATGGCGCAGGTCGAGCGCGTGGAAGCTTGCTATCAACATGCCGTTTTGCAGTATTTTTCCAGCCAGACATTGACCAATACCACCTTGCGTACCCGCTTCAAGGTCAGCGAGCGCCAGCGCAATCAAATCACCAACTTGATCGCCGATGCTGTCGCAGCGGGACGCATCAAGCGCAAGGACAGCACCAGCGGCAATAAATTCGCGGAATACGTCCCATACTGGGCATGAGCTGATGTCAATCCGCGCAGCGCCCCACCGTCGCCCCCGGCAACAGCACCGGTTGCCAAATTTCCTGCAGCCGTTCCGGCGGCGTGCCGGCCAGCAGCGATTGCAGCATTTCCACCATCTTGGCGCCGGCGCGGCGCAGGTCGGGCTGGTCGATGGTGGTGACGTTGATGCCGATCAAAGTGTCTTCCACATTGCCCCAGACAATGACGGAGATTTCCTTGCCGATTTCGATACCCGCATCCATCAGCGCGCGCACCACGCCCACGCCGGACAGGTGGTTGTCGACGATGACGGCCGTGGGACGGGGCGAGCAAGCCAGCAATTGCTGCATGGCCTGGTAGCCGCTGCGGCGGTCGAAAGTATTGTCGAGCAGATAGGCGGGATCCAGCGGCAAGCCCGCCTGCGCCATGCAGCGGATAAAGCTTTCCTTGCGCTCATAAGCAAAATGCAGCTCCAGCGGCGCGCTCAGCAAGGCGATGCGCTGGTGGCCATGCGCCGCCAGGAAGGACACGGCCAGGTCGATGCCCGTATCGTTATCGTAGTCAAAATACGCGTACGGCGCGTCGATGCGCGTGCGGCCGTTCGCGACAAACGGAAAGCCGACTTTCGTCAGATATGCGATGCGCTCGTCGACCACCTTGGTGCGGCCCACCACGAGGCCATCGACCTGGCGCCCGCGCACCATGTTTTCATATGACGGCTGTTCGTTCTGCGGCGACACGGGCGCGATGATCAGGCTCATCTTCGACGCTTCGACGGCGTCCGACATGCCATTCACGACGGAAAGAAAGACGCTGTCGCCCAGGTCGCTGGGCAGCAGCGGATAGATCATGCCGAGCACGTTGGTGCGGCCGACGGCCAGGCTGCGCGCCAGCGGATTGGGCCGGTAGCCGACTTTCTTGGCGGCGGCCAGGACGATTTCACGGGTGCGGGAATTGACTTCCGGATAGCCGTTCAACGCCCTGCTGACTGTCGTTTTCGACATGCCGAGGGCAATTGCGAGGCTCTTGAGATTCATGTTAACTACCTGTCTGTATGGCAAAAGAAACCAACTCTGACCGTCCATTATAGCCCAGAGCGCCAAACAGGCCGCGCATTAGCGTGCGCATACATGGTAGAAAAACAACAACATATTGACTATTTAAAAAGCAACGTTTTATAGGCGACCACGTTTAACAACTGTGCGGCCTGGCCTCGGCAATGCCAGACAAACAAGGACTGAAAGCCACAGCGGGTACTCACTTTGGAAAATGTCCGGCCAGTTTCGGCATGCCGCTTCGGCAAGGCAAAGCGCGCACGATAAAATTATCAAGAAAACATAATTCACTGGAACTGTGCGAGAATTTGTCCTACTCTTGATTCAGGTAAAGATTACCTGCGGACACGTCGCGCTCCCCGGCCTGACTTCCCTCTCCTGCGCAAGCCTGGATATTCTTTCAAAGGTGAACAATGTGGTCACGCTAACATCCGTCAACAACTTGCAAGCCTCGCTGGCCACGGCGCAGCGCCGGGTCGAGCAAGGCCAGAACCAGGTACGGCGCGACAGCGAACAGCTGGCGCAAAGCCGCCAGCTGCTGGCGCGGGAACAGGAATCGCTGAGCCAGACGCAACGCAGCAGCCAGCAAGCGCAGGCCGATGCCCCCGCCGCCGTGAAGGCACCGCAGCTGGATCAGGCGATCAAGGTGGCCGTGCCGCAGCAAGCCATCCCGGCCGCGCCGAAAAGCACGCCCCAGCTGAACGGCTATGGCCAGACGCTGGGCCGCCTGATCGACGTGACGGCGTAACGGCGTAAATTACCGCAGCATTTCCTCTTCCAGCATTGGCAGCCACCATGTAGTTCCCTGCTTCGGCTGCGCCAGGTCGACCGCCTCGCCCATCTGCGGCGTGGCCAGGTTCACGCCCCGCTTGGCCGCCAGTCCCGCAATGCGGTCGAACGGCTCATGCCAGGCGTGCAGCCCCAGGTCAAAGGTGCCGTTATGCACGGGCATCAGCCACTTGCCGCGCAAGTCCAGGTGGGCTTGCAAGGTTTCCTCGGGCTGCATGTGCACGTCCGGCCACAGCTTGTCGTAGGCGCCCGTTTCGATCATGGTCACGTCGAACGGGCCGTATTTGTCGCCGATCTGCTTGAAACCGTCGAAATAGCCGGAATCGCCGCTGAAAAACACGCGCACCCCGGGCGCGTCGATAACCCACGAGGCCCACAGGGTTTGATTACCGTCAAACAAGCCGCGTCCCGAGAAATGCTGCGACGGCGTCGCGACGAGTTTCACGCCGGCTATCGTCGTCCCCTGCCACCAGTCGAATTGCTGCACCTTGGCGGCCGGCACGCCCCAGGACACCAGGGTGTCGCCCACGCCCAGCGGCGCAATAAAATGTTCGGTCTTGGCCGCCAGTTGCAGCACGGCGGCATGGTCGAGGTGGTCATAATGGTCGTGCGACAGGATGACGGCCTTGATCGGCGGCAAGTCGGCGATGCTGATGGGCGGCTGGTGAAAGCGCTTCGGGCCGGCCCATTGCACGGGCGAGGCGCGCTCGGAAAACACGGGGTCCGTCAGGAAAAACTCATTGTTCAGTTTCAACAGCAGGGTCGAATGGCCGAGGCGAAACAGGCTGTTGTCGGGCGCGGCCAGCAGTTGCGCCCGGGTCAGGGCTTGCACGGGCACGGCAGCGGCCGGCACGGTGCTGTCGGGCTTATCGAAGAGAAACGTCCACATCAGCTTGAGCGTTGCCGCCGTGCCCAGCTTGTGCATCTGCACGGGATTGCGGAACTTGCCGTCGAGGCGTTGCGGTGATTCGGTGGGCGCGACGGGCGCGGCGCGCAAGGTGCAAGAACTCATGATGATCAGAACTCCCAAGAATAAGATGCGGTACATATGCAGCCCGGTCAATAAAATACAAGGATTAAATTACACTACACAGTGTAGTTCCTATTTCTGGCAAAGTAAACCAAGAGGTGTAAAATATTGTTTTCAAAGGAGATTTTCAGCCATGGCCGCACCGCAACGCCTCACCGACCGCAAGCGCGTCGCCATCGTCGATGCCGCCATCGCCGAGTTCCGCGAGCACGGTTTTGATGCGACCAGCATGGACAGGATCGCCGCCACGGCCGCCGTGTCCAAGCGCACCGTGTACAACCATTTCCCCAGCAAGGACGAGCTGTTCGCGGAAATCCTGCAGCGCATGTGGGAAAGCAGCATGGCCCAGCCTGCCGTGCCCTATGTGGCCGACCAGCCGCTGCGCCCGCAGGTGCTGGCCCTGGTCGAGCAGAAAATGGCCTTGCTGTGCGACGCGGCCTTCATCGACCTGGCGCGCGTGATCTTCGGCGAAACCATCCACTCGCCCGAGCGCGCGCAAGCGATGGTGGCGCGCCTGAATGAAAAGGAAACGGGCTTGAATATCTGGATCCGCGCGGCGCAGCAAGACGGGCGCATCAAGGCGGGCGAGACGCTGGAAGTGGGGCACCTGCTGATGGCTCCACTGAAGACCTTTGCCTTCTGGCCGCAGATCACCCTCGGTGAGCCTCTGCTGGGCCCGGCACGCCGGCGCGAAGTGACGGAACTGGCCGTCGATATCTTCCTGTGCTATTACGGCGTGGCAAAACAGACGGCATAGACGGGCGGCAAGTGGGCGGAGATGGTCTGCCAATGCTCGCCCTCGTCGCCCGAATACCAGGCGCCGCCCGTCGTCGACGCCATCACTAAACTGCGCCCGTCGTCGGCCAGCGCCAGCCCGTGGCGGTACACGAGGTCGTAGCAGTGCCGCTGCGGCAATCCCTCGCGCAACACCTGGAACGTTTTACCGCCGTCGCGCGTGCGCGTCACGGCCAGCGCGCCATCGACGGGTATGCGCAGCACGTCCGCCTGCGCGGGCACGAACCAGGCCGTCTCGCCGTCGCGCGGATGCACGGCCACGGCAAAGCCGAAATGCGACAGCGGCGCCGTGGTGACTTCCTGCCAGTGCCAGCCGGCATCGTGCGAGCGCCAGATGCCGTTATGGTGCTGGCACCACAGCGCATCCGGCGTGCCGGCGCTGCGCACGATGCGGTGCGGGTCTTGCACGGCTTCGTTTTCATCGAGTTCGGGCGGCATGTAGTCGGCCCGCATGCCCGTCGCGCTCAAGGCCCAGCTGGCGCCGCCATCGCGCGTTTGCCACACGCCGCCGCAGGACACGCCCACCAGCACGGTATTGCTGTCGCGCGGGTCGACGCAGATGCTGTGGATGCCGGGCACGTCGTAGCCGCCGCCAAACCATTGCGCCCGCTGCGGCACGTTCCACAACGAGTCCACCAGCTGCCAGCTGTCGCCGCGGTCGCTTGAGCGGAACAGGCCGCCAGGCAGGGTGCCCGCCCACAGCACGCCGGGCTGGTCCGCGCCGCCGGCCGCCAGCGACCAGATCTGCCGCACCGTCCAGTCCACGCTATCGCTGCTGCCCTCGGGCTTGGCGGGATAGGCGGGCACGGCGACTTCTTGCCACGCGCTGGAGCCCGCATCGCGGCGGTGCAGCTTGGCGCCGAAGTGCCCCAGGTTCAGGGCCGCGTACAGGGCGCCGTCGCGGCCGTCGTGCAGCAGCATGGAGACGGGGTCGCCGGCAAACTGCACCAGCGCCAGCTGCCAGGCGCCGGCCGCATCGACATCGAACTGGAACAGCCCCTTGCGGGTGCCGAGATACGCGCGTTGCGCCCTGCCTGGTCCCATGATTAACCTCCGGAAAGTGCCTGCAAGATATACACCTGGCTGTCGGGCCGCAATAGGTCGTCCAACACGCGCCGCTCGCGGCAACGGGCGCCATCGATGAAGATCACCACGTTCGGACGCAAGGCGCCCTGCTCGTCGAGCACATAGCCGCGCAGGCGCGGCTGCCGGGCAAAGACGCTATCGAGGGCGGCGCGCAGGCATGGCGCCGCCACGTCCACCGTGGGGACGTCGAGGAAACGCGCCAGTTGTTGCGTAAAATGCAAGTGCGCCATAGTGCCTTTGACGTCGTCGGCCTGGACTCATTCTAGTCCCCTTTGCGGCCAATACAATTAAAATAGCGGCAAGCACACAAGGAGGCCAGGCATGACGATTACCCCGGAAGAACTAGCGGTGCTGATGCAGGAAGTGGAAGTGGCCGACCCGATCGACTTTGCCGACCTGCCCTTCGACGAGCAGGAATTGCGCGGCCTGATCGCCAATCACCTGTGCGAGATGGCCGACGCCATGGAAAGTTTCAGCCCGGAAGACCGCAACCTGGCCCTGCTGGCCGTGGCGGCCAAGCTGGTGCTGGAAAACCTCGTCTTGCACGTGCAGCTGCTGCGCCGCCACGGCTTGCCCGTCAGCGACGGCGTGGACGCGCTGCTGCAGCGCCTGAAGGGCGGCAAGCCGTCGTGAACTAATTGCCCGTGCGCACGGCGCGCGCCTGGATGGTGACATCGCTGTCCGCCACGGCCACGCAGGGCAGGATATAGCCGTCGAGCCGTTCATCGGGACTGATGCCGGGCCAGTCCACCGTGTAGCGCACCTTTCCTTCGGGCATGTGACAGAGGCACGTGCGGCACGTGCCGTTGCGGCAGGAACTGAGCAGGCGGATGCCGGCCAGCTCGGCGGCGGCCAACACGGTGGTGCCCGCTTCGGCCGGGAATTGCCAGCCTTGCGGGACGATGGTAACGATAAAGGTGGTCAGGGGCGCGCTCATGCGCCCAGTTTAACAGTCCGCCAGGGTGGTCCAACTACCGCCTTGCGCATGGCTGCGCAGCACGGCTTCCGCAAAGGCCAGGCCCGCCACGCCATCGGCCACCGTCGGCAGCCAGCTGGCTTCGCTGGGCACGGGCAAGCCCGCCTGCAAGGCCCGAATGTGCAAGGCCGCATCCAGGTACAGCTGGGCAAACGCTTCCAGATACCCTTCCGGATGGCCGGCCGGCACGCGCGTGGCGTGGCGCGCGGCGGCGCTGTCGACCCGGCCCGGGCGCAGCAGCTGGCGGTTGCCGCCCTGCGGCGTGCACCACAGCTCATTCGGTTGTTCCTGGTCAAAGTCCAGCTGCGCCTTGCTACCGAACAGGCGCAAGCGCACCGTGTTTTCACACCCCGTCGCCACCTGGCTGGCCCACAGGGTGCCCTTGGCTCCGTTGGCATAGCGCAGCATCACCTGCACATGGTCGTCCAGGGTGCGGTGCGGAACAAAAGTCGACAATTCCGCCAGCACCTGCTGCGGCGTCAAGCCGCTGACGAACTGCGCCAGGTGATACGCGTGCAAGCCCACGTCGAGCAGGGTGCCGCCCGGGCCAGCTTTCAGCGGGTCGTTATGCCAGTTGCCCTCGCTCATGCCGCCCGCGTGTATCGCGTCCGCCAGCCAGTCCTGCGAATACTCGACCTGCACGAGGCGCAGCTCGCCGATTTCGCCCGCCTCGACCATCGCTTTCGCGTGGCGCAGCAGCGGATAACCGCTATAGGTATGCGTGAGCGCAAACAGCAGGTTTTTCTGCTCTGCCAGCGCGGCCAGCGCCTGGCCTTCCGCCAGAGAAATGCCCAGCGGCTTGTCGCAGATCACGTGGATGCCCGCTTCCAGGAACGCCGTGGCGACGGGCGCATGTAAATGGTTCGGCGTGACGATGGCCACGGCCTCGATGCCATCCGCCCTGGCGGCCTCCGCCTGCGCCATGGCGCGGTAATCGCTGTAGCAGCGATCGGGCGCCAGGTGCAGCGCCGCGCCGCTGTCGCGCGCGCGCTGCGGGTCGGACGACAGGGCGCCCGCCACCAGTTCATACTGGTCGTCGATACGCGCCGCGATACGGTGCACAGCGCCGATGAATGCGCCCTGCCCGCCCCCAACCATGCCCAAGCGTATCCGTCGCTGCATGTCGTCTCCCTATTTCAAGCCAAGCAAGTGATGGATTTGATCCTGGTCAACCGCGCTGCCCGCGAAATCGTCGAACGCGTGCTGCGCCACGTGGATGATGTGTTCGCGGATGAAACGCGCCCCTTCGGCCGCGCCGTCCTCCGGGTGTTTCAAACAGCATTCCCATTCCAGCACGGCCCAGCCCGGGAAGTCGTACTGCGCCATCTTCGAGAAAATCGCCTTGAAGTCGATCTGCCCGTCACCGAGCGAGCGGAAGCGCCCGGCACGGTCTTGCCAGTCGCCATAGCCGCCATACACGCCCTGGCGCCCGTTGGGCCGAAATTCCGCATCTTTTACATGGAAAGCCTTGATGCGCGCATGATAGATATCGATGAACGCCAGGTAATCGAGCTGCTGCAGCACGAAGTGGCTGGGGTCGTACAAGATGGACGCGCGCGGGTGGTCATGGACGGCGGCCAGGAAGCGCTCGAACGTCACGCCATCGTGCAAGTCCTCGCCCGGATGCAGTTCATAGCAGAGGTCCACGCCGGCCGCATCGAACGCGTCGAGGATGGGCAGCCAGCGTTTCGCCAGTTCGGCGAACGCCGTTTCCACCAGCCCGGCCGGGCGCTGCGGCCACGGGTACAGATACGGCCAGGCCAGCGCGCCGGAAAACGTCACGTGCGCCGTGAGGCCCAGACGCTGCGAAGCGGTGGCCGCCCACAGCAGCTGCTGCGTGGCCCAGGCCGTGCGCGCGGCCGGATCGCCGCGTACCTGTTCTGGCGCAAAGCCGTCGAACAGGGCGTCATAGGCCGGATGCACGGCGATCAGCTGGCCCTGCAAATGCGTCGACAATTCCGTCACCTGCAAGCCATGGCGCGCCAGCAAGGCGACCACGTCGTCGCAATACTGCTGGCTGCTGGCTGCTTGTTCCAGATCAAACAAGCGCGGCGCCGTCGGCAGCTGCAAGCCCTTGTAGCCCAGGCCGGCCGCCCATTGCGCCAGGTGCTCTAGCGAGTCGAACGGCGGCTCGTCGCCGAGAAACTGGGCCAGGAAGATGGCCGGGCCCTGGATGGTTTTCATGGAAATTCCTTAAAATCAAATTGGAAGGTCGGTCCCTACGGGATCGGAATGCGTCCCATTGGGACGCATTCCCCCTTCAGGTACGACCCCAGCCCTTGTCTTGGGGTGTAATTAAAAAGGCGAGTTCGGAAAGTAAAACTGCTTGGCGTTCTCGCGCGTGATCAGCACCGAGGGGATGATCGTGTTGGCCGGCAATTTATCACCTTTCAGGCGCGCTTCCGTCGTCAGTTTAATCGCGTCGTACATGAACTTCGGCGAGTACGACACGTCGGCCACGATCAGCGGGTCGGAACCGTCCATGATCTTTTTCACCGCGCCCTTCGCGCCCGCGCCGCCGAACACTTGCTTGATGTCCGTGCGCTTGGCTTGCGCGATGGCCTTCTGCACGCCGATGGCCATGTCGTCATCGGCGGCCCAGACGGCGTCGATGTGCTTGAAGCGGGTCAGGTAATCCTGCATGACCTTGAAGGCATCGTCGCGGTTCCAGTTGCCATACTTGGCGTCGAGCACCTTGATGTCGGGATGGCCCTTCATCACGGCGGAAAACGCGTCAAAGCGCTCGTTGTCGAGCGTGGTCGGCATGCCGCGCAGCACGACGATATTGCCCTTGCCATTCAAACTTTTCGCCAGATATTCGGCCGGCAGCTTGCCAAAGGCCGTGTTGTCGCCGGCGATGTACGCATCCTGCGACTGCGTGTTCGTCAAGCCGCGATCCACCACCGTCACGTACACACCCTTGTTTTTCACTTGCGCCACGGGCTGCGTCAGCGAGGCCGATTCGATGGGGAAGATCACCAGGGTGTTGATCTTGTTCACCGTCAACATATCCTGCAGCTGGTTCGCCTGTTCGGGCGCCGTGGCGGCCGTCTTGACGATGATTTTCAGCCCCGAATGGGCTTTTTCCAGCTCCGCCTTGGCCTGGTTCGCCCACCACACGATGCCCGAGGTAAAACTGTGCGTGGCCGTGGGGATGGCCACGCCGACAACCAACTTGTCAGCCGCTTGCGCACTCGGCAAGGCCCACGCCTGCATCACCAGCACTGCCATCCCTGCTACCCGTCTAAAGCTCTTCATGCTGCTCTCCTCCAAGGTTGTGGGCGCCCGGTGGCCGCCCTTTCAGAACGCCGCTCTTGTTTTATTTGCGGCCACGCTGCAGGAAGGCGACGGCGATGATCACCACGCCTTGCACTGCGGCATTCAGGTAGACACTGATGATGCTGGTCAAATTCAGGATGTTGCTGATCACGGATAATAAAATCGCGCCGATGACGGTGCCGACGATGCGCCCCTCGCCGCCCTTCAGCGCGGTGCCGCCGACGACGACGGCGGCGATGGCTTCGAGTTCCCACAGCAAGCCCGTCGTCGGCGTGGCCGAACCCAGGCGCGGCACGTACAGCACGGTGGCGATGCCGACGCACACGCCCAGCAGCATGTAGGTGGCAATCTTGACCTTGTCGACATTGATGGCCGCATAGCGCGCCACTTGCTCGTTGGAACCAATCGCCTGCACGTGGCGGCCGAACGTGGTGCGGTTCAATATGACGGCGCCGGCCGCGGCAACGATCAGGAAAATCCAGATCGGGATCGGTGCGCCCAGCACGCTCGTGTAGTAGACGGGGCTGTACAGCTCGGACAGGGTGGCGTCCAGGGTCAGCGCGCCGCCGTCGGCCAGGTACGTCAGCACCGCGCGGAAGATGCCCAGGGTGCCCAGGGTGACGATGAACGGTTCGATATTGCCCTTGCTGATCAACAAGCCGTGCATCAGGCCGAAACCGGCGCCCAAGACCAGGGCCATGGCGATGCCCAGCACCAGCATGGTGATCGGCGCCAGGTTGCCCCCCGCGCCTTGCGCCAGCGCATTCATGAAATAGATCATGCAGCCGGCGATCAGGGCCGCCATCGAGCCGACCGATAAATCGATGCCGCCGGAAATGATGACGAAGGTCATGCCCACGGCGATGATGCCGATGAAGGCCGTGCGCGTGAGCACGTTCATCAGGTTATCCAGGGTGGCGAAGTCGCCATTGAGCAAGGTGCCCGCGATGCACAGAGCTAACAAGCCCAGCACGGGGCCAAAGCCCTTGATGCGCGCGCCGAATCGGGAGATTGGGGATACGGTGGTGTCAGTGCGTGCCGGTTGCATGGGCAATCAACTCCTCTTCGGTCAGGTGGTCAGCAGACAGGGTGGCTTGCAGGGTGCCGGCGCGCATCACGGCGACCCGGTGGCACAGGCCGATCAATTCGATCAATTCCGATGAAATCACGATCACGGCGCGCCCTTCGGCGGCCAGGCGGTGGATCAGAAAATAAATGTCGCGCTTGGCGCCCACGTCCACGCCCCGGCTCGGCTCATCGAGCACGACGACACGGGGGTCCGAATGCAGGTATTTCGCCAGCGCCAGCTTTTGCTGATTGCCGCCGGACAACATGCGCGCGCGGCTGTCCAGGTCGCCCGTGCGGATATTGAAGTCTTCAACCGCCTTGGCCAGCGCCTGCTTCTCTCCGGCAACATCGAGCCAGGGCCGCGCATAGCGCTCCATCGTCATCAGGGTGAGGTTTTCGCGCAAGCCCAAGTTCACGTGCAAGCCCTTGCCCTTGCGGTCTTCGCTCAGATACGTCATGCCGTGCTGCATGGCTTGCCTGGGCGTGCGGATATCGACCTCTTGGCCATTGATCTCGATCAAGCCCGCGCTGCGCGGGCGCAAGCCCAGCAGTGCCTCGAACGATTCCGTGCGCCCCGCGCCCACCAGCCCCGCAAAGCCCAGCACTTCGCCGGCGCGCACTTCGAAAGACAAATCCCTGGACCAGCCCGGCACCGTCAGGCCCTCGACTTTCAGCAACACAGGAGACTCTTCCGCCAGCGGCGCTTTCGCGGGGAACATGTCGGACAATTCGCGCCCCACCATCAGATTCGCCATCTGCTGGCGCGTCAGGCTGGCCGTCGGCTCGCGCGTGACGAAACGCCCGTCGCGCATGACGATGACTTCGTCCGTGTTGCGCTCCACTTCGTCGAGCTTGTGGGAAATATAGAGGATGGTGACGCCGTCCGCCTTCAGTTGGGCCATCACGGCGAACAAACGCTGGGTTTCCGACGACGTCAGGGTGGCCGTCGGCTCGTCCATGATCAAAAAGCGGGCGCGGCGCGACAAGGCCTTGGCGATTTCCACCAGTTGCTTTTCTGCAACGATGAGGTCGCGTATTTTCGTGTCAGGCGACACGTCCAGCCCCACCTGTTTCAGGTAGCGCGACGCTTCTTCGCGCATGGCGGCCTCGTCGAGCAGCCAGCCGCGCGTCTTTTCGTGGCCTAAAAACATGTTTTGCGCCACCGTCAGGTGCTCGGCCAGGTTGAATTCCTGGTGGATCAGCACGATGCCGGCGCTTTCCGCCGCGCGCGAACTGGCGAAGCGCCGGGGCTCGCCATCGATCAGCAATTGCCCTTCGCTCACCGCCTCGTAGCCGGCGAGGATTTTCATCAGGGTCGACTTGCCGGCGCCGTTTTCGCCCAGCAAACCATACACGCGCCCGGGCGCCAGGGTAAAACTGACGCCATGCAAGACGCGCACGGGACCGAAATCCTTGCACACTCCCTCGAAACCGACGGCAACGCTCACTATGCACTCCCTCGCAAGACCAAGTTATGTTCAAGCAACACGCCCGGCACGCTGGCTGCAGGGTCCGCCAAGCGCTGCAGCAGCAAGCGGGCCGCCGTCTCGCCCAGCTCGCGCATCGGCTGCGCGATGGTGGTCAAGCCTGGGGCGATCTGCGCGGCGATGGCGATATCGTCGAAGCCGATCACGGCCACGTCCTCGGGCACGCGCTTGTTCAGCTGGCGCAGCGCGCTCAAGACGCCGATGGCCAGGGTGTCGGAGACGGCAAAGATGGCCGTCGGCGCATCGGGCTGCGCCATCATGCGCAACGTAGCGGCCGTGCCCGCTTCATAGTCGAGGCTTTGCACCGTGTGCACCCACTGGGGCCGCACGGGCAGGACGGCCGCGGCAAGGGTGTCCAGATAGCCTTGCTGGCGTTGCCGCGCGTACAGATAGCGCTCGTCGGAGTTGATCAGGCCGATGCGCGTATGGCCGCGCGACAACAGGTGCGCGACGGCGTCGGACGCGGCCCGGTGGTTGTCGATGCCGACGTAGGGCACGGCCACGGCGGGGTCGAATTCGCAGCATGCCACCCACGGCAGGCTGGCGGATTCATGCGACAGCGCATGCTGCACCGTGTCCGGGTCCAGGCAGATGGCGCCGTCGGCGCGGTGCATGCGCAGCAAGTCGAAGTAGGAGCGCTCGCGGCCCGCATCGGCGCCCGTGTCGCACAGCAATACAAAATAGCCGTGTTCGCGCGCCACCGTGTCGATGCCGCGCACGATCTGCGCATAAAAGGGGTTGCCCACGTCGGGCACCATGGTGAGCAGCATGCGGCTCTCGGCCGTGCGCAGGCTGCGCGCCAGGTGGTTCATGCGGTAGCCGAGCGCGGCCACGGACGCGAGCACCTTGTCGCGCGTGGGCGCCCGCACGCCTGCCTGCTCGTTCATCACGCGCGAGACGGTGGCCACCGACACGCCCGCATGCGCGGCGACGGCGCTGATGGAGACGGTTTCTGTGGGCAAGGAAGACGGGACGGCTGGCGGCATGGGGTTTTCACATAAATGTAATCGATTACATTTATAGGCCAGTCACGCGCGCGATGCAAACATTATCGATGCTGCAATGCGCAAAAGATGTGCAAAAAGCGGCCCTGTACGGGCCGTTGGACGCTGCAATTTCTGGGGTGGCAAGGCGTTCTGCTGCACGGCAAAACCGGCGCCTCGCAGAGCAGCGAAAACTTATTTCATCATCGCACAAAACGTTTCGGGATTGCCGTCAAGAATGACGCCGCTGGGCAGGCGGTGGCTGCGCTGCTGGGCGCGCAACAGGGACGCGGCCAGGGCCGAGTCGCCATCGACGGCGTAGACGAAGACGGGCATGTTCAGGCCGGCCGCGTCGTCCAGCAGCCTGGGATTGGCGTCCAGGCTGCGCGCATCGACGTGCACGCCGACGGGCATGCCGATCTGCTGCTGCACGCGCTGCAGCCACGGCTTGTCCAGCTTGGGCGGACGGGCATTTTTCGCGATATAGCGGCTGACCCGGTTGGCGCCGGCCGCCTGCGCATTGCGCGCGTCAAACACGAGCAGGCCCAGGTAACCCTGCGGATCGGCGCGGCGCGCGCAAGCAAGGTTGTTCGGCACGCCCGACGTCAGGAACCAGTTGCCATGCTTGATGCCGCGCAACTGCCCCACCAGGGTGGCGATGGGCGCGCACGAAGGCACGACGTCCTTGATTTCCGCATTCAGGGTCTTGGCCGGGAACGCGGTGGCCAGGTCGGCGACGTCGGTCACAAAGGGCGGCGTTTCCGGCGTGAGCACGCCGCGGTTCTTCATGCTGGCCGCGCGCCAGTCGTCGGCCGTCAATTGTTTCACGGTGCGGGGCGCGCCCGTGTCGACCACCCTGCCCGTGAGCAGGTCGTGATGCACCACCCAGTTGCCGTCACCCAACAGCTGCAAATCCGTCTCGACCCCGTCCCAGGTGCCGAAATACGTGTTGCGCAGGGCGCTCAGCGAGTTTTCCGGCGCATTGCCGGCGCCGCGGTGGGCGTGTACCTTCATGCCCAGGCAGTCGGCCTGGACGGCCGTGCTGGCCATGCACAGCAGCAAGGCCAGGGCGGCCGCCTTATTTCTTTTCCGGGTGATAACCATATTCGAGTCCCTGCAAAACATTGATGCGGATCGCTTCGTTGACGGGGTAGCTGTAACCCTGCCCCACCGCCACGACGTGCGTGATATTGGCCAGCAAGCCCTTGCCGGCGATTTGCCAGCGCGTGCTGTCGTCGGCCGCCTGGCGGTTCCAGTCCAGCATCTGACGGAACAGCTCGCTCTTCGTGACATTGTTGTCCGACAGGCTAAAAATACCCCAGGTTCCCAGGAAGGCGCCGGCCAGCACGCCCGTGGCGATCCAGGCGGAGCGGCGGCTCAGCTGGCCATCGGCGCCCGCCTGCTCGCCCCGGCGCGCCGCCAGCACCAGCAAACCCACGGTGGCGATCAGGTACAGCAGTTTCGAAAAGTGGCCGATGGCGCCCAGGAGCGAGAAAAACAGGGCCACGGGCGGCACGATGGCGGCGCGCGCCGCTTCCTTGCCCTCCGCATAATACTTGCCATGCACTTCGAAGTCGCTGCGGCTGGCGCGGTATTCGACCAGCTTTTCCGCCGTCTGGCGCGCGGCGAACTGGTCGAACAGGCGGCTGAACTCGGCCGGACTCGCATACGCGTCCTGCACCACGGCACCCTTGGGCAACCGCAAGCCCTTGCTCGCTTCGCTGCCGTCGCCACCGTCCGGCCCGTCGCGCAAGACGGCCTGGATGCCGGGGCGCGCCACGAAGGCGGGGAAGGACAAGCCGGGCGGAATGCGCTCGCCCTTGACGGTCAAGCCCTTGCTGGCCGCTTCCGACGCATAGCGGCGCTTGACGGCCAGGCGGAACGAAATCTGGTCGGCAGGATGCCAGTTGGCCGGCACGGGCACTTTCTTGCGCACATTGTTGACGACGGCCGCCTTGCGCCGCGCCGGCACGGAATGCGGCTGCCAGCCGTGGCGCGACAAGCTTTGCCGGTAATCGTTCCACGCCGATTCCTGCTGCTGGCGCAAGCCCGCATCGTCGTCGGGAATGATACCCGAATACAATTTCCACTTGTCATGCACCTCGCCGATCGCCTGCTGGTACTTGTCATAGTAGCCGGCCGCGCCGCCGGCGATCTTGCGGACATTAAAATTGATCAACTGTTCCTTGGCCGGCTCCATGCGCTCGTCGAGGTGGCCCACCGAGACGGCCAGGAACGGAAACAGGGCCAGGAACGCCTTGCCTTCCGGCTTGGCAAACAGGGTGGCATCGTCGACCAGGCCCTGCAATTGCAGGCTGCCGCCCACCAGCGAGCGCTGCATCAGGGTGGTATTGAAGGCCAGGCGGCGAAATTGCGCATCGCGCGTTTCCACCAGCACCGTGACCGTGGTCTTCAGAATGCCGAACACGACCGCCGCCGTGGCGAAGCAGCAAAAGAGGATCTTTTTCCAGCTGGGGCCGCTGCCATTGTTCTTCAGGCGGCGGCGCCACATCAGTTGCAGCACCACCAGCGCGGCGGCGATGCCCGACAGGCTGCGGCCATAGAATTCCACGCCTTCCACGTCGTGCGGCTTGACGTCGCCGCCCACCACGTCGAGCAAACGGGCATTGAAGCCCAGCTCGCAGCACAAATAAATGATCGTCAGGACGATCAGGATCAAGGTCTGCCGGATTTGCAGACTGCGCAGACTCGCGGCCATCTTATTTCCTCAAATCGATGACGACGGGCTTGATCTCTTCGGCCTGGAAGATCATCGGCGCCGCAGGGGCAGTCGCCGCGCTGCGCGGGGCAGGCAGGCTGATGGCGGGCGCCGCCTTGGCCTGGGTTTCCTGGCGGCGCGGCTTGGCGCTGGCGCGGCTGCCCGCTTTCGGCGCGGCGGCAGGGGCCGGAGCGGCCGCCGGTGGCGCCGGGATCACGCGGCCGCTGTCGCTGCCGCTGCCAGGCACGGTGGCGATGGCAGGGCCGGTAGCGCGCAAGCCGTCGTCGGCAAACGGCTGGGCGCGCGTATCGACGCCGGGCGGCACGGCCACGCTGGCGTTGAGCAGGCGGTTGTCCGTGTAGATCATGCGCGACAGGCGGTTGTAGTTGGGAAAATCGATGTTCAGCGATTTGGCGTCCGCCGCCAGTTCCACGCGGGGACGGTCCTTGCAATTGCCCACCGTCCACTGCAGCACGTCCGTGCCCTGGAAGGCCAGCACTTCATAGCGGTAGGCGCAGCCGCGCTCCTGCGTTTCGACGATCACCACCGTGCGCTCGCCCACGTTTTCCACGCGCGCCACGCGGGCCGTGATGGCGTTGGCCAGCGGCACGACGCGAAACGCCTGCGACAGCTTGATCGAATACTTGCCTTGCGGATCCTTGCGCAAGGTGCCTTCCGTGCCGTCGCGCAGGCGGAAGGTGGACAGCGGCGTGCCGAACAGCTCGGCAGTATCGAGGCCCATCATCACGCCGCCACGGCCGTTCGGCGTCATGGCGCAGCCCGTCAACAGCATGCCGGCGGCCAGGCCCATGGCCAGTGTGCGCCAGTGCGCGGATGCAAAATTCTTATACGTTGTCATGCTTGATAACTTTCTCTTATTTCAGGATTCAGGGATTGATGACGGCCAGCGGATTGCCCGGGCCTGGCGGCGGCAAGACCTTCTGGCGGTCGCGCGACAGCAAGGTGAAGGCGCCCAGGGTGTCCGGGCCGGCAACGATTTCCAGCTGCTCGCGCTGCAGCCACGCGCGGATCTCCGCTTCCGTCGCCTCGGCACGGAACAGCACGCGCGTGCGCACGCCCGTCTCGACGCCGCTGCGCTGTGGGGCACCGTTGCGGAATTCCGCATTGCCGACGACTGCCTGGTCTTTCGGCAGGAACAGCCACGCCGATTGCACCACCATCACGCTGGCGGCCACGGCCGTGACGATCTTCAGCCAGCGGCTGGCATTGGCCGCCTTGATTGGCATCAACTGCGGCGCGGCGGCATCGGCCGGGGCGATCTGCAACTGCTGCAGCCCCTGGCGCAGCAATTGCCGGTAGGCCACGCGGCCATCCTTGCCCAGTTCGCTAGACAGGGGCGTGCCCGTCAAGGCGTAATCGCCGCCGGGCAAGGCCACGCGGGCGATCACGCCGGGCGCCGCGGCGGCCCCGTTGGCGCGGCCATGCGTTTCCAGCCAGCGCGCCGCCTGCAGGCGCTCCTGGCTGAACACGCCCAGGCAGGCGCCCAGGTCCGTCACGGCCACGGTCACGGGCATGTCGCACAGCACCAGGCCCGCGCGCGGGTCGGCGGGCGCGTCGCGCTCCTCGACCACGAGGCCGCAGGCGTCCGCATACGACGCGTCCGGCGTGACGAGCCAGCCGCGCCAGCGCTGCTGTGCGCCGTCCCAGGCATCGAGCAGCACGGCGCCAAAGCCCGGGCGGCGCGCCAGCAGGTGGATCTGTCCGCCCGCGATGGGCCGCGCGGCCAGGGGCGCGGCGTCGCTGCGGCGCGCAAAGCCTTGCATCACATGTTCCGGCACGGCAATGCCGCGCCAGTCGGGGGTAGTGCCCACCACGTCCGCGTCCAGCAGTGCGGCGGAAGACGGGGGCGATGGCAGGCGCGCGGCAACGATGGCCAGCGAGGGCGTCAATGCAGTCATGCCGATGGCCTTTCATCAGGGTTCGGGTGGGTGGACACGGGGTCCATGTGCAGGGATAACGCGGCCACACACAGAATATCCAAAACTATTTGCGCCGCCTGCGTGTCGCGCGCGGCCAGGCTGTCGCCCACGCGCAGCTTGAGCAGGGTCAATACCCAGCTGCCCAGCAAGGTGGCGCGGTGGGCCGGCTCGACGATCTGCCGTCCCGCGCTGGCGGGATCGCCCTTCTGCCGGTGCACGAGACCTAATTTTCCGCCGTGGTAATGCGCGGAAGCGATCTGTTCTGCCAGTTCCTTGACGGGCATGCCGCCGCAGCCGCAATGGCGCAGCAGCAAGATCAAATCGCGGGACAAGGTGGTAATAAATACGTCGGCCGCTTCGCGCACTTGCTGGGGTGTGAGCTGGTAGTCGCGCAGCGGCGCCGCATAGGCGTCGGGCGCCTGCAACTCGCAGCCCTCCTGCGCATCGGCGTCCTCGTCATCGCGCTGCTTGCGCAGCTGGTCGATGATGAAGCGCTTGAAGTACAGGAACAAGGCGCCGACGTGGTGGGGCGCGGCGTCGCTGTCGCCGTGGAGGACTTTTTCAATGAAGAACTGGTGGCGCAAGTCGGCCAGCGAATCGCCAAGCGAGGCCGCCTCGCGCGGGCGGCATGGCGTCAGCGCGGCGATGACGCGCTGGTAAAACTCGCCCAGTTCGCCTTGTGTCAGCCGCTGGCGGCGCGTCCAAAAGTCATGAATGCGTTCAAATTGTTCCGATTGCAAAGCCGGTCCGATCGTGTGTTGGGCGGCACGCGCCACTGGCCGGCGGCGATGCGCACAGGCAAACAAGCAATGCGCTGGCCAGACAAGAGAAACTTGTCAGTAAGGTAAAATGCATTTAGGCAATTTTCTCATATCACAGTAAAAATCGCTAACTTTTGTTACTTTCACGACAATCCCCGAGATCCCGATGCAACGCCTGATTCCCCTGTTTTTCAGCCTGTTCGTTTTACTGTTCAGCAACATGGCGCACGCCGCCTTGCCGGCGGCTCCCGGCAAGCGCATCGCCCTGGTGATCGGCAACGCGGCCTATCCGCAGCCGCTATTGAATCCCGTGAACGATGCGCGCGCCATGGCCGAGCGCCTGCGCCGCCTGGGTTTTGAGGTGCTGTTGCGCACGGACATCAATGCGCAACAGCTGCAAAAGGCGTCGGCCGAGTTTTCCACGCAGGCGCGCGGTGCCGATATCGCCCTCGTGTTTTACGCGGGCCACGGCGCCCAGGCGGGCGAAGCCAATTATGTGTTGCCGCTGGGCGCGAACATGCATGCGCTGAATGCGGCGGCGATTGCCGCGCAGGGCGTGTCCGTGTCCAGCCTGGCGGGCGATCTGCAGCGCTCGGGCGCGCGCGGCGCCGTGCTGATCCTCGACGCTTGCCGGCAGGAATACACGCGCGGCGGCGCCGTGATGGTGCCCGGCGGCAATGCGGTCAGCCACGGTTTTGCCGACACGCAAGCACCGCGGGGCGTGGTGATCGCCTATTCGGCCGGACCGGGCGCCCTGGCGCGCGATTTCTGGTCGCCCGATTCGCGCAACAGCCCATATACCAGCGCCTTGCTCGACGCGCTCGACGCGCCGGGCTTGCCCATGAGCGACGTGTTCTCGCAAGTGGCGGCGCGGGTCGCCGCCATGACGCACGACGTGCAAAAACCGCGCGTGTCGTTTGGCGAAACGTCGGCGCGCCTGGTGCTGAACATGGGCAGCGGCAAGGGTGTTAGCCAGGCAACGCCGGGCGTGCTGGCCGGCGCGCAAGGCCAGGGCGGCATGCGCGCACCGGTCCCGGCGCCTGCGCCAGCGGTGGAAAAGCCGGCCGCCCCCGGCGCCAAGGTGTGGCCTGGCAATGTGCTGCAAGACATCAACTATGAAATCCGCATGCAGATCGCGGCGCGGCCGTTTCCCCGCCAACAACTGGAAAAGCGCGCGCGCGGCGGCGACCTGGTGGCGCTGACGGCCCTCGGTTACGGCATCGGCGGCGGTGATGCTGGTGTGAAACAGCCAAAGGCGGGCATGCAGTGGCTGGAAAAGGCGGCCGCCAAGGATTTCCCGATTGCCCAGACCTACCTGGCCGAATTGCTGATGGTCAAGGGCGACCCCGCCTCGCTGAAACGGGCGGGTGTGCTGCTCGATGCCGCCTCGCAGGCCGGCTACAGCCCCGCCCACGCCTACAAATTCGATCTGGCGCGGCGCACGGGCGCGCCGCCGCAGGACGCGGCCCGGCATTTGCAGGACGCTTTCATGGGCTTGATGAAGGATTACCAGGGCGCCGCCAAGGACGTATTACAGCCGCCGAAAAAATAATTTCAAATAATTTTGGATTTCCCTGAACTGCCCCCGTTATCCGTGGGTACATGCAATACAGCATGACAGTGACCAGGGAAATCCCATGCAAGCATCCAGCCCAGCAACAATCACCACCGGCCAACGGGGCCGCATCCTCGCCTACCAAGCAAGCGGACAAGGTTCCGTCAGCGTGGCCGGCATCCAGCATGCCTTCGACATCAGTACCCACTGGCGCTCGGACGTGGCACCCGCCATCAACGCCGTCGTCGATGTGCGTTTCGACGACGCCGGCGGCCTCGCCACCGTCACGGCCATTCCCGCGCAGCAACTGGCACAGGAAGACATGGCCGGCGCCGCCAAGCTGGCGCGCGACAAGGGCCAGCAACTGTGGGGCCGGGCCGTCTCGGCGCTCGGCATCCAGGTGCTGGCCAGCCTGGGCGTGCTGATCGCCGGCGCCTTCATCTTCAACACCATCGGCATCCGTTTGTTCGCCTCCGTCTCGCGCACCTATTGGCAGCTGCTGGGCCTGTCCGCCGACAGCCTGGAAAGCTTTGCCCGCGATGGCGGCAGCGGTTTTACCTCGGCGCAATTCTTCTTCCTGCTGGCCATTGCCGCCTGCTGCGCCACCATGGCCAGCAACCACCCGAAAGCGGCGCTGGGCAAGTGCGCGCCGCTGCTGTTCATCGTCATCCACAGCAGCTTGCTGTTGATCAAGATCAAGGGCGCCGTCAGCGACGCGGGCAACGCCATGGGCGGCATCATGGGCAGCCGCGCAGCCCGCATGGCCGAGCAGATGGCAAGTGAAATGCTGGGACAAGTGTGGCAGGGGCTGTCGTTCGGCATCGGCTTTTACCTGGTGCTGGCCGCTTCCATCGTCCTCGCGGCCTATGGCGTCGGCGAATACAAGCGTAAAACCATCGGCTAAGTCACCCACTCTCCACTTACTTTCCACTTACTTTGAAGGAAATATCATGCAACGTACCCTCCCCGCTCTGCTCGCCATCACCATCCTGCTGTCCGCCTGCGGCAAGCCCTCCGAGAATGCAACGCCGGCGGCTTCGGCGCCCGCCACCAGCGTGGCCGACATGGCCGCCAAAGCCCAGGTAAAAGCGGCGGCCGCCAGCCTGCCGCAAGCGGATCCGGCCACGCCAAGCGCCAGCTATGTCGACATCACCAGCGGCAACCAGTTGATGTACAGCTACATCGCCCTGTCCGGCGTGCCGCCCGACTATGCGGCCGTGGCGCAGCGCATCTCGCGCGAATATGCG
Source organism: Janthinobacterium sp. GW460-12-1-14-LB5 (assembly GCF_059423585.1). Taxonomy (NCBI): domain Bacteria; kingdom Pseudomonadati; phylum Pseudomonadota; class Betaproteobacteria; order Burkholderiales; family Oxalobacteraceae; genus Janthinobacterium; species Janthinobacterium sp. GW460-12-1-14-LB5. Next base: position 128,933 of record NZ_JBWKYD010000008.1, read on the forward strand.
GGCAGCAACGACGCCTTCCGCAAGCAGGAAGTGCTCGACGCCCTGAAACCGCAGATCGACGCCAAGGTCAATGAAGCGAAGACGAAGCGCTACCTGCGCTACCAGATCAACGGCCAGGGCGCCCTGGCGCCGTACGCGATGGACAAGGCCGCCTTCCCCGCCAAGTTCGCCGAAGCGGGCACGTATTACTACATGTACGACAACGGCGACTACAAGCTGGCATTCACGAATGGCGACGGCTACTCGCTGCTGAAGGTGGACCAGGAGGCGGCGCGCAAGATTGAGGCGGCGCGCAGCGGCTACAAGGATTTCGCCATCGTCGTGTACGCGTATGCCCAGGAAGCGGACATGGCCAGCAACCAGGTCAAGGCGCAGATCGTCAAGGTGGCGATCAAGCTGAACGGGCAGGAAATTCCCGTCAGCCAGGCACTGTAGAACGAGCTCGGTTACACTGTTCGCCACATTGCATCGGGATCGAAACATGGGCGAACAGACACTGGCGGAACAACAGCTGGCCAAGGGCCGGCAACTGCAGCAGCAAGGCAAGCTGATCGAGGCGATCAACGCCTACCAGGCTGCTTACAAGCAAGATCCGGCCCTGGCCGAAGCCCAGCATTTCCAGGGCCTGGCGATGCTGGAGCTGGGCCAGGGCACCATCGGCCTGGGCCTGTTAAAACTGTCGCTCAAGCAACAGCCCGACAACGCCCTGTTCCACTACAACCTGGGCAATGTGCTGCGCGGCACGGACAGCGAGGCGGCGCTGGCCAGCTACGCCACGGCGGCGCGGCTGGCGCCGCACGAGCACGATTTCGCCATCAGTCATGCCGAATTGCTGTTAGGGAAGCAGCGGCTGATGGAGACCATTGCCGAACTGGAACGGGCCCACGCCCTGCGCCCGCAGCGCTGGCAAACCCTGCAGGGCCTGGCCGAGCTGTATTACCGCACGGGACAGCAGGAACCGGCCTTGGCGCGCTATGCCCAAGCCCTGGCGCTGCATCCGGCACTGGCGCAAACGTGCCGCATCGGCTTTGCCAGTCCGCAAGCGGAATACGCAGAAACGTTGACGGCGCTCAATGTGCCGGAAGACATCCACGATTTTATCCGTGAAACCGACCTGCACATCATTGACGATTTCCTGCCCGATCCCGTCGCCTGGCGCGCCCAGGCGCTGGCGTTGCCGTTCGAGCAGCAGCGCTATGCGGGACAGAACTATCCAGGCAGCCAGACGGCGGGCCAGCCCAGCCAGGCCATCATGGAACGCATCGCCACGGCGCTGGGCCGCCCCATCCGTTTTATTTCGCCCGACAATGGCTCGTATCGCCTCAGCTATGCGGACGCGATGGCGCGCACGGATATCCACGTGGACAACGAGACGGGCAACAATTTCAATTTCTATGCGGGCGTGCTGTACCTGAATCCGCCCGAGCAGTGCCAGGGCGGCACCACGTTCTGGCGCCACCAGCCCAGCGGCTGGTACCGGAGACTGCCCGAGGCGGACGTGAAAGCGGGCGGCTACGCCAGTTTCAAGGATTTCCAGAAACGCTGGCTGCCGAACAGTAAAGTACAGAAATTCAACGACTTACAGGAACAGCGCGACAGTTGGCAAGCGCTGCTGGAAGTGCCCATGCGCCACAACCGCCTGATCGTCTACAAGGGCCATTACTTTCACTCGATCAGCAATGTGTTTGGCGACACGCCGGAAAATGGCCGATTGGTGCAGCTGTTCTTTTTTGAAGTGCCCGATTGAACCCCAAAAGCAGGATCTGGGGTCGTACCCTGAGGGTACGACCCCAGCATTTGCCGTTGGGTTTAATACATGTCCGCGGCGGTCGCCCGCACAGCTTTGAGCAGCATATCCGCCCCCGGCGACAGCAAATGATCCTGCTGGCGGATGATGCCGAAGGCATCCATCTTGCACGGCAGTTCGATGGGCAAAATGCTCAGCACGTTCAACGATTCATAGTAATGGGCCACTTCCGTCGGCATCACGTGCAGCGAATCCGTCTGCTGCAGCAGGGACGTGATCAGCAGCAAGGCGGTGGTGTCGACCACGTCGACGGGCGGCTCCAGGCTGGCGCGGCGGAACATCATGTCGAAGCGGTGGCGCAGGATGCTGCCCTGCGGCGGCAAGATCCACGGCTGGCCCGCCAGGTCCTTCAATTGCAGATTCTTGCGCGACAGCAGCGGGTGGCCATTGCGCGCCACGGCGCTGGCCGGCTCTTCCGTCAATTCCTCGTAGATGAGGCCGGCGCTGCTTTCCTTTTCCAGGATGCGGCCGATCATGAAATCGAGCGTGCCATGCTGCAGCATGTCCATCAGCGTATTGCTGTGCTCCAGGTGCACGCCGATGCGCATCAGCGGCGCCTGCTGCTTGATGCGGGCAATCGCGCGCGGCAGCAAGGCCATGGCCGGCGTCATGATGACGCCCACTTCCACCTGGCCCGTCAGGCCTGATTTGAGCGCGACGATGTCGTCATGCGCCAGCGACAGGCTCGTCAGGGCCATGCGCGCGTGGCGTATCATCGTTTCGCCGTAGATGGTCGGCTCCATGCCGCGCGGCAACCTGTCGAACAGGCGCACGTCCAGCATCTCTTCCAGATCCTTGATTTGCTTGGACGCGGCCGGCTGCGTCATGTGCAATTCTTCCGCCGCGCGGTGGATGTTGCGCTGCTCGTCCAGGGCGATCAGCAGCAGCAGTTGCCGCGTCTTCAGGCGGGCTCGCAAGAACCAGTTGGGGTTAAGGGTATCCATGAATAAATCATATCATGATCGATATCAGTTTTAACTCAATATCGATATTCCAGATATCGGTTTGTCTCCTTTTTGAGCGTCGTCAAGCAGCGATCACGATGCCTTGCAGGCAGCGCTCGGGTTGGCTGCCGGGCCAGCCGTCTGCTGGATGAATTCGATCGTGCCGTCAGGCTTGTATTTCAGCTCTTCCACGGCCACGGAACGCCGGTATTCTCCGCCGCCGGGCAACTTGTCGTTGTGATAGAAGATGTAGGACTTGCCGTTGAATTCGATGATGGCCTGGTGAATGGTTTTCACGACGGCATTCTTTTCCATGATGGCGCCGCGGAAATGCCATGGGCCTGTCGGCGTCGGCCCCGTCGAATACGCCGTTTCTTCCGGGAAGTTGCGCGAGTACGACAAGTAATACGTGCCCGCATGCTTGTGCATGTACGCCGCTTCCGTGAACGCATCCATGCCGAAGGTCAAGATCGGGCCGTCCAGCTCCGTCATATTCGCTTTGAGTTTGGCGTACTTCAAGACCGTATTGCCCCAGTAAAGATAGGCTTGGCCATCCGTGTCGATGAAGACGGCCGGGTCGATGTCGTCCCACGGGATCGCCGTCTGTTTCGTCATGTCGTTCGTGATCAGGGCGCTGCCGCGCGCGTCGACGAAGGGGCCCGTGGGGCTGTCGGACACGGCCACGCCGATGGCCTTGCCGGGGATGGTCTTGTGGTCGACGGTCGAGTAAAAATAGTATTTGCTGCCGCGCTTGACGATGTCGCCCGCCCACGCATCCTTGCCGGCCCAGGAAAACGTGGAAAAGCGCACGGGCGAGCCGTGATCGATCCAGTTGGCCATGTCGCACGAGGAATATACGCGCCACTCGTTCATCCGGTAATCCGTGTCCGTGGCACTCGCTTCATCGTGACCGACGTACAAATACACGCGGCCATCGTCGACCAGCGCGGCCGGATCACCCGTGTAGATATTTTTTACGATGGGGTTGGCCGCCTGTGCACCGAACGTGGCGCAGGCGAGCGCCAGCGCCATGCCGATGGTTGCGGCACGTGTGTGTTGCTTCAACATCGATTAACTCCCTTTGGTGGTTTTCTGGCCCATGGCCATCAGTCTTTGCACGACGCAAAAGACGAACAGCAGGCCGCCGATGACGATCTTGGTCCACCACGAGCTGAGCGTGCCGTCGAAGGCGATCAGGGTCTGGATGGTGCCCAGCACGAGCACGCCGGACAGCGCGCCCGCCACGTAACCGTAGCCGCCGCTGAGCAGGGTGCCGCCGATGACGACGGCGGCGATCGCGTCCAGTTCCGTGCCTTGCGCATGCAAGCCATAGCCGGACAGCATGTAGAACGAAAACAGCACGCCGCCCAGCGACGCACAGAATCCGCTGAAGGCGTAAATGAAAACCTTGGTGCGGCCCACGGGCAAGCCCATCATCAGGGCCGACTGCTCATTGCCGCCGATCGCATACACGGCGCGGCCAAACGGCGTGGCGTGCGCCAGCCAGATGGCCAGCAGCAAAGTGACCACGGCAATCACCACGCCGGGCGAAACGAAGCCGCCAAGAAATTGCAGCTGCGTCTGCGACATGGCCACGAACAGCGGATCATCGATGGTGATGGAATTGATGCTGATCAAATAGCACAGGCCCCGCGCCAGAAACATGCCGGCCAAGGTGACGATGAAGGGCTGCAATTTGAAATAATGGATCAGCGCGCCCATGCCGGCGCCAAACACGGCGCCCAGCGCCAGCACGGTGGCGATCACCAGCAGCGGCGGCCAGTGCGCCACGTTCAGCAGCCAGGCGGCGATCATGGTCGACAAGGCCAGCACGGAGCCGACGGACAGGTCGATGCCGCCGGAAACGATGACGAAGGTCATGCCGACGGCGATCACCAGCAAAAAGGCGTTATCGATCAACAAGTTAAAGATCACTTGCGTGGACAGCAGGCCCGGGTAGGCGGCGCCGCCGAGGCCCAGCATCACCACCAGCAGCAAGACCGTGACGAGCGAGGTGAAATACGGGGTGTGCAGCAAGCCCTTCATGCTTTTCTCCGATGCAGCAATTGCTTGAATTCCGACGATTGCGACAGGCAGACGAGGAACACGACGACGGACTTGACGACCATGTTCACCTCGGGCGGCACGCCGAGCGAATAAATCGTGTAGGTCAGGGTCTGGATGATGAGCGCGCCGATCATGCTGCCGACCAAGCTGAACTTGCCGCCCGCCAAGGACGTCCCGCCCAGGGTGACGGCCAGGATGGCGTCGAGTTCCAGCATCAGGCCCGCATTGTTCGCGTCGGCGCTCTTGATGTTCGAGCTGATCATCAGCCCGGACAAGCCGGCGCAGGCGGCGCAAAACACGTAGACGAAAAAGATCAGCGTCGCCGTCTTGATGCCGGCCAGGCGCGCGGCGACGGGGTTGATGCCGACGGCCTGGATGAACAGGCCCAAAGCGGTCTTGCGCATCAGCAAGGCGGTGATGATGAACACGGCAGCGACGAGGAACAGCGAGAACGGCAAGCCGAACAGGTAGCCGCTGCCGATGAAGAAGAACGGTTGATAATAGACCGTAACGATCTGTCCATCCGTCAGCAATTGCGCCAGGCCGCGCCCCGCCACCATCAGGATCAGGGTGGCGACGATGGGCTGCAAGCCCAGGCCCGCCACCAGCACGCCATTCCAGGCGCCGCACAGCAGGGCCGCGCCCAGGGCGGCCGCCAGGGCCCAGCCCATGGGGATATTGCTCACGTAGGTCGGCACGCCATTGTCCATCACCATGGTGCCGCCGATCAGCATGGCGGCCACGGTGCCGGACAAGGCCACGACGGCGCCCACGGAAATGTCGATACCGCGCGTGGCAATCACCAGGGTCATGCCCAGCGCGGCCAGCATCAGCGGCGCGGCGCGGTTGACGATGTCGATCACGCTGCCGTACAAATGGCCATCGCGGATTTCCAGGTGGAAAAAGCCGGGGATGGCGAAGAAGGCCACCAGCAACAGCAGCAACAGCGCGGCCAGGGGCCGGCTCAGGGGATGGTGTAAAACGGTATGCACAATGGAAGAATCCGTGGTGGCAGCCGCCCGCGCCGCAGGGGCGGCGGGCGACGAAGTGGATACGCTCATGCGGTCTCTCCGGCAATCACTTGCAGCACGGAACTATCATCGAGCTCGCCCCGCGCATAGTCGCCGCAGGCCTTGCGGTCGCGCATGACCAGAATACGGTCGCTGCAGCGCAGCACTTCCGGCAGTTCGGACGAAATGAACAGAATCGCCATGCCCTTGCGGCACAGCTTGCTGACATAGCTCATGATTTCCTGCTTGGCACGCACGTCGATGCCCCGCGTCGGTTCATCGAGAATCAGCATGGCGGGCGACGTCACCAGCCAGCGCGCCAGCAAGGCCTTCTGTTGATTCCCGCCCGACAGGCTGCCGATGGGGGTTTCGATGCTGGCCGTCTTGATGCCGAGCGCCTTCACGTATTCATCGGCCAGCGCCTGCTGGCGTTTAAAGGGGATGGCGCGCAGCAAGCCCGTGCGGGCTTGCAAGGCTAAAATAATGTTTTCGCGCACGGAGAGCGACAAAATCGCGCCCTCGTGCTTGCGGTCTTCCGAGCAGAAACCGATGTCGCGGGCAATCGCGTCGCGCGGCACGGCAAACTGGCGCGGCTGGCCCTGCATGGTGATCGTGCCCGAGTCAGCCTTGTCGGCGCCGAACAGCAATCGCGCCAGTTCCGTGCGGCCCGAACCGAGCAAACCGGCCAGGCCCAGCAATTCGCCCTGGCGGATGTGGAAATCCATGGGCAGCAAGGCGCCCTTGCGGCCGAGGCCCTGCGCTTCCAGCACATTCGGGCCAAAGCTGGCCGCGCCCGCTTCTTGCGCCAGGTCAAGCTCTTGCGCTTGGGTATCCGCCGCCACGCCGATCATCTTGTTCACCAGCGCCAGGCGCGACAGTTCGCTGCACGCATACTCTCCCTCGCGCTCGCCATTGCGCATGACCGTGATGCGGTCGGAAATGGCATAGGTCTGGTCAAGGAAGTGGGTGACGAACAGGATCGCCATGCCTTGCTCGCGCAGGCGGCGCAGCACGGAAAACAGCAGATGGACTTCCGCCTCGTCCAGGCTGGACGTGGGTTCGTCGAGGATCAGCACGCGGGCCGAAATGTTCAGCGCGCGCGAAATGGCCACCATTTGCTGGATGGCCAGCGGAAAGCTGGACAGTTGCGCCGTGACATCGATATCGATCTGCAATTGCTGCAGCAAGGCACGCGCCTGCTGCTGCATGGAACGCCAATCGATGAAGCCGAAGCGGCGCGGATAACGGCCAATAAAAATGTTTTCCGCCACCGACAGGTTCGGGCACAGATTGACTTCCTGGTACACGGTGCTGATGCCGAGCGCCTGCGCGTCCGACGTGGACGCGGGGGCGATGGGCTTGCCGTCAAACAGGATCTGGCCGCTGTCGGGCGTATACACGCCCGTCAGCACCTTGATCAGGGTCGACTTTCCCGCGCCGTTTTGCCCCATCAGGGTGTGCACTTCGCCCGGATACAGGCGCAGGGCAACATCGCTGAGGGCTTTGACGCCGGGAAAGGCTTTACTGATGCCGCGCAACTCCAGCAGGGGAGCTGGCGCGGCCGTGTGATGCGCTTGCGTCTTCATCATGCGGCAAGCTTAGTACTTACGGTTCGGAAATTCCTTGGCGGCCACCTCGGCAGGGAACACGCCTTCCACCGTCGTGATGCGCGCCGGCACGGGCTTGCCGGCCACCACATCGCGGGCGATGGACATCAATTGCGGGCCCAGCAGCGGGCTGCATTCGACGGTGACGTTCAGCTTGCCGGCGATCATGGCTTCGAACGCGCCTTTGACGCCATCGATCGAGATGATGATGATGTCCTTGCCCGGCTTCATGCCCGCTTCTTCGATGGCCTGGATGGCGCCGATGGCCATGTCGTCATTGTGCGCATACAAGACGTTGATCTTCTTGCCTTCGGCCTTCAGGAACGCTTCCATCACTTCCTTGCCCTTGGCGCGCGTAAAGTCGCCCGTTTGCGAACGGATGATCTTCAGCTTCGGATTCTTGCCCACCACTTCCAGGAAGCCGGCTTTGCGGTCGATGGCGGGCGCGGAGCCGACCGTGCCTTGCAGTTCGACGATGTTCAGGGTGGCATCCGGGGTTTTCTTGGCGTGCTCAAGCAGCCACTGGCCGGCGCGGCGGCCCTCTTCCACGAAGTCGGAACCGATGAAGGTCACGTACAGCGATTTGTCGGCCACGTTGACGGCGCGGTCCGTCAGGATGACGGGAATCTTGGCAGCCTTGGCTTCGCGCAAGACGGTATCCCAGCCCGATTCAACGACCGGCGAGAAGGCGATGACATCGACCTTTTGCGCGATGAACGAGCGCAGCGCCTTGACCTGGTTTTCCTGCTTTTGCTGGGCATCGGCGAATTTCAGGGTGACGCCATCTTTCTTGGCGGCATCCTTGATGGAGACGGTATTGGCGGTGCGCCATTCGCTCTCGGCGCCCACCTGCGAAAAGCCCATGACGAGGGGCTTGGCGGCAAACGCGGAAGGCGTGGCGAAGGTGGTGGCGGAAGCGGCCAGCAGCATGGCGCTGGCGAGGAGGGTGCGGCGGCTCAAGGTCATTCTTGTCTCCAGTTTTTTTATTGGAATACCATCACAGCCGGATGCCGGATGGGCGGTTTTTTATGAACCCATGGTAGGAGAAAGCCACATAGCCATCCAATCAATTCTTTTTCGCTTGCGATACCGATTTGCGTATCACTGGATGGCCGCGGCAGCGCCCTCCCCCTCAGCGCAGCAGGCGCAGCCCGTACAGGCCACCGGCCACGGAGTCCTTGCCGGCAACAAATTTCACGACCAGCTTGCCCTTGGCGGCCGCGACCAAGTCCGCAGGCACGGCGATATCGACCGTATGCAGTTCCTGCGGCGCATCGGCCGCCACGGCCACCGTCTGCAGCTTGATGCCATTGAGCAGCACGTCGAAGGTCCTGCCCGCATCGAGGGTGGACAGGGTCAGGCGCAAAATCCTCGCTTCGCTCTTCGGGTCGCTGAGGTCATAGCTGAACCAGCCCGTCGCATGGCGCCAGTGCCGGCCCTTGTTGACGCCGTTTTCTCCCCCTTCGGCCTGGAAGCTGTGGTCGGATTCGGGCTGCTGCTGCCCCGGCGCCACCTGGTCGATGGTCTGCGCATCGAGCGCCAGGCGCTCGGCTTCCGCCTGGCGTGTGGCATCCTGCAGCTGCGCCAGCTTCGCGGGCGTGGACACGGGCCAGTACAGCATGTAGCGAGAATCATGCAGGCGGAAGAACGGGATCAGTTTTAGCGTCGCCGCATCCTTGCCCTGGATCAAACCGGGCGCCGTGAACGTCAGCGGCTGGCCCTTCACGGGGCGGATTCTCCGCATGAAATCCTGCTCGTCGCTGACGAACAGCGGTGACGATTCCAGCGGGCACACTTGCCCCTGGGCGATATGGCCCATGCGCGTATCGTCGGCAAAATAGTTCAGTTGTTCATACACAAACGGCTGCGTCCTGGCGGCCAGCACGATGGGGCCGTGCAGCACGGCATAGTAGTTCGACTGGTCCGGCATCTGTTCCAGGCGCGTGCTCATCGGCAGCACCACGTCGACCTTGTCGCCGCTCTTCCAGGCGCGCGTGATGCTCACGTACTCGCCCGGCGCGCCGGCCACACGCAGGGCCTTGCCGTTGAGCTTGAGGCGCAGCTTGCCCTTGGCTACCCACTGCGGGTAGCGTATCTTCATGCTGAAGGTTTTATTTCCCAGCACCTTGATGCGCGTCGTGTCCTGGTCGGGAAACCGGGTCGATTGCACGATCTTGACGCCCTGCTCTGCCCAGTCCAGGGTGGAGGCCATGAAGAGGTTTACGTACAGCGCGTCGCCGTCATGCGCGTAGATGAACTCGCCATACTTGGCCTGGCTTTCGATACCGGAACCCACGCAGCACCACATGCCCTTGTCCACTTGCGAATACACGCGGTAGTGGTTCGGGCGCATGGGCGTAAAGTAGACAAAGCCGCCCGTGCCGGGGCGCTGCGACGACAAAATATGGTTGTACAGGGCGCGCTCGTAGTAATCCGCATACTTCACCTGCTCGTCGCGGCGGAACAGCTGCTGCGTGAGCTTGAGCATATTGTAGGTATTGCAGGTTTCCGGCCCCTCGACTTCCTCCACCATCGAGGAAAAATCGTGTTCGTCGTGGAAATGTTCCTTGACGCTGTTGCCGCCGATGGCCACCGTGCGCTTGTCGTGCACGGTTTGCCAAAAGAATTGCGCCGCCTGCTGCCAGTCGCGCCGGCCCGTCAAGGCGCCGATGCGCTCGAAACCGATGACTTTCGGGATTTGCGTATTCGCATGCAGGCCCGTCAGCTTGTCTTGCCGGGCCGCCAAAGGCTGCAAGACCGCCTGGTGCGAAAAGCGCACGGCCAGGTCCAGATACTTTTGCCCGCCCGTCATCGCGTAAACGTCGGCCAGCACCTCGTTCATGCCGCCGTGTTCGGCGCGCAGCATGGCTTGCATCTGCGCATCGGACAAGGAGGCCGAGAGTTTCACGGCCCAGTCCGACAGCCCGATCAGCATGGCCTTCGCCTCGGCATTGCCGGTGTACTGGTAGGCGTCGCGCAAGCCGGCGAATACCTTGTGCAGGTTGTACCACGGCACCCATTTACCATTGACGGAGAAGGTGTCGGCCTGCAGTTCGCCCCGGGCCACGGCTTGCCAGGCGGCATTGCCGTCGGGAATCCCTCCGAGGTAGCCATTGCCATTCGCGTCCTGGCATTGCTTCAGCTGCGCCAGCATGTAGTCGAGGCGTTCGCGCGCCTGCGCGTCGCCCGTGGACGCCACCATCAGGGCCAGCGCGGACAGATAATGGCCGCCCATGTGACCGTCGAGGCCCGTCGCTTCCCAGTTGCCATAGCTGGGCTGGATCTGCGGCAAGCCCGCCTCGCGGCGGAACGGCGCCAGCAGCTTATCCGGGTCGAAGGCCAGCAGATAGTGCAAATCCGTCGTCTGCGCATCGAGAAACGGTCCCGCACCGAGGCGCACGGACGCGAGGGGAAACAGCTCCGCCGCCTGGAGTAGCGGCGTGGCAAGGCCGCCGGCGGCCAGCGCCAGCGTCAGCAAGGTTGTTTTCATGGCAGACCTTTACGGTTTGGCCGCGGGCAACTGCTTGCTCTGGTAGCGGTTCAAGTCGCGCGGATCCACCTGAGGCCAACCATCCTTGTCCCACGTCATGGGCAAAATTTTGAGCTTCTGCAAATAATTGTCCGCCGTCTCGTAGGCGTGCAGCACCAGGTAATCCTTGCCGTCAAAGGTATAGGCACTGTTGTGGCCCAGGCCCCGCCAATCCTTGTCGCCTTTCAAGACCACCGTGCCGCCGCCCTGCGCCATGTCGCGGCCATCCTTGTCCAGATACGGCCCCGTCACGCTCTTGGAACGGCCGACGGCCAGGTGATAGGTGCTTTTTTCCTTCTGGCAGCACAGTCCCCAGGAGACGAAGAGGAAATAATCGTTGCCGCGCTGGAAGATGAACGGCGCTTCGATTTCCTCGGGCGCGGGCTTGAATTCGCCGGCCCTTGGCGGCAGGGGCACGCGGCGCGCCAGGGAATGCCACTCTTGCGGTTCCGCAATGGTTTTCCAGTCGGCGTTGAGTTTCACCAGCTTGATGCCGTTCCAGAACGAGCCGAAGGCCATCCACGGCGTGCCCTTGGCATCGGTGACAATGTTCGAGTCGATGGCATTCCACTCGTCGCGCTCGGGCACCGATTGCAGCAGCATGCCCTGGTCGACCCAGCGGTAATCGGGCGAGCGGGGGTTCAGGGTGGTGTTGACGGTCACGCCGATGCCGGAGGTGTTCTTGCCGAAGCCGGACACCGAGTAGTACAGGTAATACTTGCCGTCATGGAATTGCACATCGGGCGCCCAGATATGGTCGTCAAACGACGGCGCGGCCGTCTTGGCCCAGACAGGCTGGCCCGCGAAGACGCGCCCTTCCGGTTGCCAGTCGACCATATTCTTCGAGCTGTAGAAAGTGATGCCGGGGCCCGTGCTGTACAGGTAATACGTGTCGCCATCCCTGGCCATCACGGGGTCGTGCACGCTCACTTGCGCGGCGTGGCAGGACAGCGCCAGCAGGGTGGCGGTAACGGCGGCCAGGCCGCGCTTGAGCGTTTGCATCATGGTTTTCCTTTACTTTTAATTGCCCGTGCGGGCGCCCCACAGCGACACGCCATCGATGGACTGCGCCGTAAACGTGACGACGAAGGCTTGCGCATTCGCATGCCACTGGCGCGACAGCACGCCATTAAACAGGCCGCCCGACGCCAGGGTGACGGCGAGCACATTGTTGCCCTGGTGCTGCCACGTGCCCGTTTGCGCCCCCGCAATTGTGCCGTCGGCCAGCAATGTGACGCTTTGCGACAGCTTGAGCGCCGTGGAAATATCCTTGCCGTGGTTGATCAATTGATAGCTGCCCGCCACCTCCGCTACCGCCACCTGCGCCGCCAGCGGCGTGACGCTTTTGCTCAAGGGCACGTAACGGAACGGCGCCGCCACCAGCCAGCCATCGGCATTCATGAACAGCTCGTGCACACGGAGCTCGTGCAATTCTCCCGTGTTGGGGAAGCGCGTGTGGAAGATGAGGAAATACTGCTGCGTGGCAGCATCGTACACCGCTGAATTGTGTCCTGGCGACACATATCCCGGCGGCGTGCCCGTCTCGCCAGCCGCCAGCGCGAATTGATGGTTGCCCATCAGCTTCTGGCCGAACGGTGCGATGGAGGCATCGTCAAACAGGGGCAAGGCGGGGTTGGACTTGACCTGGCGCATATCGTTGCCCCGGGCATCCACGTAGGGGCCGTCCGGCGCGCGCGAACGGGCCACGCGCATATTGTAGGCGCCGTTCGCGTCCAGGCCGCCAAACGAGGTGAACAGATAGTAATACTGCGATTGCGGGCTGTACAGCACGTAGGCGCCCTCGATGCGGCTATGGTTGCCGCCGATCACGTGCTTGCCATAGCCCTGCCCTGCAACGGGCAAGCCCGTGGCCGCGTCCATGGCCAGGATGAAAATGCCGCCCGAATACGAGCCGTAGATCATCCACAGCTTGCCCGTGGCGTCGCGGAAAGTGTTCGGATCGACCACGTTCGGTTGCGTCAGCGCATCGTAGAGCGTCACGCCATCTTCGCTGAGCTGGCCCCACATGCCGGACTTGAGGAAAATCGTCTGGTTCACGTATGGCCCCTCGACCTTGTCGGCCAGGGCCAGGCCCATGGCGGAACGCGGTGAATCGCCCTTGCAACTGTTGTAATACATGGCGAACTTGCCATTGTCGAGCTGGATGACGTCGGGCGCCCACAGGCCCGTCACTTGCGACCAGGCAAAGGTGTCGGCCAAGGCACTGACGACATTGCTGAACAGGGGATTGCCGGCATTGACGCCGTCGGCAATCTTCGTCCAGTTCATCAGGTCGGTGGACCTGGCGGCCGCCAGGTGCGAACCGAACACATAATAGGTGCCGGCCACCTTGATGACGGACGGGTCATGCACGGAGGCATTCATAAAGGTGATGGCGCCCTGTACGGGCGGCGTGACGACAGGAGGCACCACCACGGGAGGCACGACGGGTGGCGTGACGGACACGACAGGCGCGCTCCCGGACGAACCACCGCCGCCACAGGCGGCCAGGGCCATGGCGCTACCGAGCGCCAGTACAGCTTCTCTTCTGTTCATGGAATACTTTCTCTACAACGTGCAGCACGATGCGGCTGGCCGGCGCAGGAAAGCTCCCCCGCCGGCACAGAGTAGACAGCAGGAAGCTGGCGGCTTATTCGACGGCGACGACCACAACGGCCTTGGCGGGGAGCGAGACGGTCAGCTTGCCGCCTTGCGCCTTGGCATTAAATGCCACCGGCTGCACGGCTTGCGGCTGCGCAAAGCTGTTGACGGCATCCATCTTGCCTGCGGTCAGCACGCGGCCGTTCACGCTGGCCACTTGCTTGCCGGCCAGTGCCACGTTGACGTCGACGGCCTTGTGCGGATTGGTGTTGACCAGGGACAAGTACACCTTGCCATCCCTGGCGCGCGCGGCCGAGGCGCTCACTTCGGGAATGCTGACCTTGCCCAGGCTGTACTTGCCATTGCCGCTAATGGCAACCGGCAAGGACGTGGCATCCTGAAACGGCACGTACATTTCAAACGCGTGATACGTCGGCGTGAGGAAATATTTGTCCTTGTCCGTGATGATCATGGCCTGCAGCACGTTGACCATTTGCGCGATATTCGTCATGCGCACGCGGTCCGCGTGGGCGTGGAAAATATTGAAGTTCAGGGCGGCGACGAGCGCGTCGCGCAAGCTGTTTTGCTGGAACAGGAAACCCGTGTTAGTGCCCGGCTCGACGTCGTACCAGGTGCCCCATTCATCGACGTACAAGCCCGTCTTTTTCGACGGGTCGTTCTTGTCGATGGCGGCAATATTGTTCTTGATCAAGCTATCGATGCGCAGGGTGCGGCTCAGGGTGGAAATCCATTCATTTTCGCCAAAACCCGTGGCTGCGCCCTTCTTTTCCCACACGCCGGTCGGCACCGTGTAGTAGTGGAAACTGATGGCGTCCATCATGTTCGGCTTGATTTCGCGGCTCAGGGTGCCGGACCAGCTGATGTCGTCGTCATTGCCGCCGCTGGCGATGAATTTCGGGCGCGCGCTTTCCGGCGTCTTCATGAAGGTGTGATAGTGCTTGTACAGGTCGGCGTAGTACTGCGGGCGCATATTGCCGCCGCAGCCCCAGGCTTCATTGCCGATGCCGAAATAATCAACCTTGTATGGCTGGGCGCGGCCATTCTTGCGGCGCAGCTCGGCCAGGGTGGACTTGCTGTCCGACGTCATGTATTCGAGCCATTCGGACATTTCCTGCGGCGTGCCGGAACCGAGGTTGCCGTTGATGTAGGTCTGCGCGCCCAGCAGCTCGGCCAGGTCGAAGAATTCATGCGTGCCGACGGCGTTCGACTCTTCCACGCCGCCCCAGTTGGTGTTGACCTTGGTCGGGCGCTTGTCGCGCGCGCCGATGCCATCCTTCCAGTGATACTCATCGGCAAAACAGCCGCCCGGCCAGCGCACCAGGGGCACGTGCAGCTGTTTCAGCGCGCCCAGCACGTCATTGCGCCAGCCCTTGGTGTTCGGGATGGCAGAGTCCGGCCCCACCCACATGCCCTCGTAGATACCGGTCCCCAGGTGTTCGGCGAACTGGCCGTACACGTTCTTGTTGATCACGGGACCGGGCTTGGCCACGTCGATGGTGACGTTGACGGGCGCGGCAAAGGCGCTGCCGACGGCCATGGCCAGGCTGAGGGCCACGATGCTGGTATGGATGAATTTCATGCTGTCTCCTGTTTTTTAGTGAAAAGCAAGGGCCGGGGATCAACCCCGGCGCAATCTGGATGTGGCGATGCCTCTCCTGCCGCGGGGTTGGGGCGGCATGAGGGGAGTTTCAAGATCGGAGTTGCCGGTCAGTGCCGGCGCGAATTAAACGATGCGCTAAGGCTTATACCCAGCCAGCATCCACAATGAATTCCTGACTGGAGCACATCGCGCCGTCATCGGAGGCAAGGAACAGCACCATGGCGGCGATGTCCTGTGGCATCAGTTTATTCGGCAAGCACTGGCTTTTCTTGATTTCCGCTTCCGCCGCCTCGTCGACCCACAGGTCGATCTGGCGCTGCGTCATGACCCAGCCGGGCGTGACGGTATTGACGCGGATGTTATGGGCGCCGAAATCGCGCGCCAGGCCCCGCGTGAGGCCGACGACGGCCGCCTTGGTGGTGGCGTAGACGGGATAGCCGCCCGACTTCATGTGCCAGGAAATCGAGCTGACGTTGATGATGGAACCGCCGCCCCTGCGCTTCATGCCTTCGAAGACGGCCTGGCAGGTGAAGAACATCGGACGTTGATTAATCGCAATACGCTCGTTCCAGTATTCCAGGGTGACATCCTGCGCCTGGTGGCGCTGGTCGTTGGCCGCGTTGTTGACGAGGATATCGAAGTCGCCCAGCTTCTGTGCCAGTTCCGCCATGACGGCCTGCAGCGAGGCAATATCCGTGATGTCGCAATAGCGAAACAGGGGCGCCGTCATGCCCGCTTCGGCCAGGCGGCGGCACAGGGCCTCGCTCGCTTCCACGGCGATGTCGACAAACGCCACCAGCGCTCCCTGGGCCGCAAACTCCGCCACCAAAGATTCGCCGATGCCGCTGCCGCCGCCCGTGATGAACACGCGCTTGCCCTGCAAGCTGCCATATTTCGCCAATTGCTTCATCTTGTCTCCACCTGTGTATTTTTATTTTTTATGATTAAAGTTTACCGAGCACGCCATCGTGACGGCGCCAGATACTGAGCGGATTATCGTCGCGCAGCGACTCCGGCAGCAAGTCCTGCGGCAGGTTCTGGTACGACACGGGGCGCAGGAAGCGGTTGATGGCCGCCGTGCCTACCGAGGTGCTGCGGCCGTCCGACGTGGCCGGGAACGGGCCGCCGTGCACCATCGCCGTCGACACTTCCACGCCGGTCGGGAAACCGTTGGCCAGGATGCGGCCCACGCGGCGCTCCAGCACGGGCAGCAAACGGCGCGCGTCTTCCAGGTCGCCCGCATCCATCTGCAGGGTGGCCGTCAGCTGGCCTTCCAGGCTTTCCGTGATCGCCAGCATTTGCTCCATGTCGCGGCACGCCACCAGCAGGGAAGCGGGGCCGAAGACTTCATCGCGCAAGTCGTGCCTGGCCAGGAAGGCCTCGCCCGAGGTGACGAACAGGGCGGCGGCGCCCTTGCCTTCCTCGCCCGTGTTTTGCACCAGCGGCGTCACATCGGCGTGCTGCGCCAGCGCGGCGACGCCCTTGGCATAGCTGCTGGCGATACCAGCCGTCAACATGGTGGCGGCCGGTGCCGGCGCCAGCGCTTCGGCGGCGGCGGTGGCAAAGGCCGTGAAGTCGGCACCTTCCAGGCCCAGCACGAGGCCGGGATTGGTGCAGAACTGGCCCACGCCCATCGTCAGCGACGCGGCAAAACCGCTGGCGATGGCCGCGCCACGGGCAGCTAGGGCTTGCGGCAGCGCAAACACGGGGTTGATGCTGCTCATTTCCGCATACACGGGGATCGGCTGCGGGCGTTCCGCCGCCACCTTCATCAGGGCGATGCCACCCGAACGCGAACCCGTAAAGCCGACGGCCTGGATGGCCGGATGGGCGACCAGCGCCTGGCCGATGCCATTGCCCGTGCCCGTCAGCAAGGCAAACACGCCGGCCGGCAGCTTGCAGATGGCAATCGCTTTCACGATGGCGCGCGCCACCAGCTCGGACGTGCCCGGATGGGCCGAATGGGCTTTCAGGACGACGGGGCAACCGGCCGCCAGGGCCGAGGCCGTATCGCCGCCCGCCACGGAGAAGGCCAGCGGGAAGTTACTGGCGGCAAACACGGCGACGGGGCCCAGGCCGATCATGCGCAAGCGCAAGTCAGGACGGGGCGGCACGCGCTCCGGCAGCGGGCTGTCGATGCGCGCATCGGTCCACGAACCCTCGCGCAGCAAGCCCGCGAACAGTTTTAATTGACCCACCGTGCGGCCGCGTTCGCCTTCCAGGCGCGCGCGCGGCAAGCCGCTTTCCGTCATGGCGCGCACGATCAAGTCATCGCCCAGTTCGAGGATTTGCGCGGCGATGGTATCTAAAAAGTCGGCGCGCTCCGCGTCGCTGGTGGCGCGGAACGGGTCGAAGGCGGCTTGCGCCAGACGGCAGGCTTCGTCGATTTGCGCCACGTCAACCATGTGGAAGGCGGGCGCGATGTGCGCGCGCGCGGCCGGGTCCCACGCTTCGAAGGAGCCGCCATTGCCCTTGACGGCGACGCCGCCGATCAATGCATCACCGGTGATATTGAAACTCATAATGTGCTCACTTTCGCAAATTCGGTTGGGAAGACGTCGAGGCGGTTACGCAGGGCGGGGCCAAAGGCCGGCGCTTCGATTTCAAAGGTTTCGCCCGGCGCCACACTCACGCCATCGGCAAAGCTCAGGGTGGCCGTGCCGAAGAAGTGCACGTGCACGTCGCCAGGGCGCTTGAACAGCGGATACTTGAAGTGATGGTGTTCCAGGTTGGCAATCGTGTGCGACATATTCTCTTCGCCGCTGACAAACGCCTTTTCCCAGCGCACATTACCGGCCGCATCAAGCACACGCGAGCTGCCGGCGATGTGCGCGGGCAATTCGCCCACCAGCAGGGCCGGGCCCACGCTGCAGGCGCGCAGCTTCGAGTGGGCCAGGTACAGATAATTCTGGCGTTCCGTCACGTGGTCCGAGAATTCATTGCCGATGGCGTAGCCGACTCTATACGGCTGGCCGTCGTCGCCGATCACGTACAGGCCGGCGATTTCCGGCTCTTCGCCACCGTCGAGGGCAAAGTCCGGCATGCGCAGCGGCTGGCCGCCAGCGCGCACGATGGAGCCGTCGCCCTTGTAGAACCACTCGGGCTGGGCGCCGGCCGTGCCGTCGGCGGGCTTGCCGCCTTCCACGCCCAGACGGAACATTTTCATGGAATCGCTCAGGGATTCGGCATCGCCGCCGATCTTCTTGTGCATGGCGTCGCGCGCGCCGGCGCTGCCCAGGTGGGTCAGGCCCGTGCCCGTCACGTAGCAGTGCGCTTCGTCCGCGTGGTCGAGCGGCGCCAGCAAACGGCCGCTGGCGGCCACATCCGCATACGCATGCGTGGCGTTGCCGACGCTGGCATTCACCAGGTCCGCCAGGCTCACCTTCTTGCGGATGGCGTCTTGCGCCAGCGCATACGTCGTGTTGTAGCCTTCGATGACGCGGATGACGTCGTCTTGCAGCAGGCCGACGAGGCGCCCGCCATGTTCATTCGTAAATTGCAGCAACAGCATAATGGTCTCCGCTTAATGTGAGTGGCGCGGCACGGCGGAACCGCGATTGCCGACCAGGAAGTCGAAATCGCAGCCTTCGTCGGCCTGCAACACGTGTTCGATGTACAGCTGCTGGTAGCCGCTCTTCGGTCCGGGCGCGCTGCCCAGTTCGCGGGCCGCCAGGCGCTCGGCGATTTCCGCGTCGCTGATGTCGATGTTCAGGCTGCCGGCGTGGCAATCGAGGGCGATCATATCGCCATCGCGCACAATACCCAGCGGGCCGCCCGCCATGGCTTCCGGCGCCACGTGCAGGACGACGGTGCCGTAGGCGGTGCCGCTCATGCGCGCGTCCGAGATGCGCACCATGTCGGTGATGCCTTGCGCCAGCAATTTCGGCGGCAAGCCCATGTTGCCCACTTCCGCCATGCCCGGATAGCCTTTCGGGCCGCAATTTTTCATCACCAGCACGGAATTGGCATCGACGTCGAGATCCGGATCAACGATGCGCGCCTTGTAATGTTCAAAGTCTTCGAATACGACGGCCTTGCCCCGGTGCTGCATCAAATGCGGCGAAGCGGCCGACGGTTTCAGCACGGCGCCGCGCGGCGCCAGGTTGCCGCGCAGCACGCAAATGCCGCCATCGGCCAGCAGCGGGTTGTCCAGGGTGCGCACCACCTCGTCGTTGTAGATCGGTGCTTCGACGCAGTTGTCCCAGAGCGACTTGCCGTTGACGGTCAGTGCATTCTTGTGCGGCAGCAAGTCGCCTTCGCCCAGGCGGCGTATCACGGCCGGCAAGCCGCCCGCGTAGTAAAACTCTTCCATCAGGAAACGGCCCGACGGCAGCAAGTCGACGATGGTCGGCGTGCCACGGCCCGTCTTGGTCCAGTCTTCCAGCTCCAAAGGCACGCCGATCCGGCCGGCAATGGCTTTCAGGTGGATCACGGCATTGGTCGAGCCGCCGATGGCCGCGTTGACCTTGATGGCATTCTGGAACGCTTCGCGCGTCAGCACTTTCGACAGGCGCAGGTCTTCGTGCACCATTTCGACGATGCGGATGCCCGACATGTGCGCCAGCACGTAGCGGCGCGAATCGACGGCGGGGATGGCCGCGTTGTGCGGCAAGGACGTGCCCAGCGCTTCGGCCATGCTGGCCATCGTCGAGGCCGTGCCCATGGTGTTGCAGGTACCGGCCGAGCGCGACATGCCCGATTCGGCCGACATGAACTGGTGCAAGGTGATCGATCCCGCCTTCATCTGCTCGTGCAGCTGCCACACGGCCGTGCCGGAACCGATGTCCTTGCCGTTCAGCTTGCCGTTCAGCATGGGGCCGCCGCTGACGACGATGGTGGGAATGTCGACGCTGGCAGCGCCCATCAGCAGGGCCGGCGTCGTCTTGTCGCAGCCGACCAGCAGCACGACGGCGTCCATCGGGTTGCCGCGGATCGATTCTTCCACGTCCATCGAGGCCAGGTTGCGCGTCAGCATGGCGGTCGGACGCAGATTCGATTCGCCGTTCGAGAAGACGGGGAATTCCACGGGGAAACCGCCCGCTTCCAGGATGCCGCGCTTGACGTGCTCGGCCAACTGGCGGAAATGCGCGTTGCAAGGAGTCAGTTCGGACCAGGTATTGCAAATGCCGATGATGGGCTTGCCATGAAATTCGTGGTCAGGTATGCCCTGGTTTTTCATCCAGCTGCGGTACATGAAGCCGTTCTTGTCCTGCGAGCCGAACCACTCGGCCGAGCGCAGGGCTACCTTCTTTTTTGTCTCAGACATGCCATTCTCCTGGTTGTGCCATGCCGGATCTAAGGTCGTCGGCCCGGGCAGCGATGTTGGAATACTAAAGAATCCTGCCATGCCTTTCCAATCAATTTTTAATGCGTTCCGATATCGAAAACGATATCGGCATGTGCCAATGAAAACGCCCTGCGGGCGCATGGCGGCAGGGCGTGGGCGATTTTGGCTGGGGCGCTTACTCTACGGAAAACCGGTAGACGGTTTCCGTCCGGTATTCCTCGCCCGGGCGCAAGATGGTGTTCGGGAAATGCGCCTGGTTCGGCGCATCGGGGAAATGCTGGGTTTCCAGGCACAGCGCGCTGCGGTAGCTGATGGCGCGCAGCTTGCCATACTGGCTGCTGTCGAGGAAATTGCCGGAATAAAACTGGATGCCCGGTTCCTGCGTGTACACCTGCATCACCCGGCCCGATTGCGGATCGCGCACGGTGGCCGCCAGGTTCAGCAGCTGACCGGGTTGTTGATTCAGCACAAAGTTATGGTCGTAGCCGCGCCCGGTGCGGATCTGCTCGTGCGGCAAGTCAATGCTGTCGCCGATGACGGTGCTCTGGCGCAAGTCGAATGGCGTGCCGGTGACGTCCGCCAGCTCGCCCGTGGGAATCGAACCGGCATCGACGGGCAGGTAGCGGTCCGCATTGATGGACACTTCGTGGCCGAGGATATGGCCCTGCCCTGCCAGGTTGAAATAGCTGTGGTTGGTCAGGTTGACGGGCGTGGCCTGGTCCGTGACGGCGTGATAGCGCAGGCTCAGCGCATTATCGTTGTCCAGTTCATAGGTCAGCGTGACGTCGAGCTTGCCCGGGTAGCCGTCTTCGCCGTCCGGGCTGCTGCGCGTGAACGTGACGCCCACGGCGTCGTCCTTCGTGAACGGTTCTGCCTGCCACATGACCTGGTGGTAGCCTTGGTTTCCACCATGCAAGTGATTCGGTGCGTTGTTGACGGCCAGCTGGTAATCCTTGCCGTCGAGGCTGAAACATCCCCCTGCGATGCGGTTGCCGTAGCGCCCGATGACGGCGCCCAGGAAAGCGCTGTTGTGCAGATACGGCTCGATGCGCTCGAATCCGAGCACCACGTCGGCAAAGGCACCTGTGCGGTCCGGCACGTGGATTTCGCTGATGATGGCGCCAAAGTCGAGCACTTTGACTTGCATGCCCTGGCGGTTCGTCAGGGTAAACACGGTGACGTGGTCGCCGCCGGGCAGGACGCCGAACGGCGCTTGCGTCACTGAAACAGAATCAACTGGGGTCATGGCGTCGGGTCCAGGTTTTACAGGGTCGATGAGCGGCCAAACACGGGCATGCCTTGCGCATCCCAGCGCAGCGGCTTCACAAACGTGTGGCGATCCGGGTTCCACAGCGGGTCGCCGACGATTTCCGTGTAGGTGCGGGCATGGTACACCAGCAATACGCCGTCGCCGTCCTCGGCCGTGGTAAAGCTGTTGTGGCCGGGGCCGTAGATGCCGTGCTCATAGCAGGTGGCAAACACGGGCTCGGGCGACTTCGTCCACGCCGCCGGATCGAGCAAGTCGGCGGACGCGTCCGCCCACAGCAGCCCCATCGCGTAGTTTTCATCGGTGGCACTGGCCGAATAGCTGATGAATATCTTGCCATTGCGTTTCAGCACGGACGGTCCCTCGTTGACCCAGAAGCCGCGGATTTCCCAGTCGAATTCCGGCTTGCTCAGCATCACGGGCGGGCCGGCCAGCTGCCACGGCGTGGCCATCGGTGCGATGTACAGGTTCGAATTGCCTTCGATGGCGACATCTTTCTGCGCCCACAGGTAGTACAGCACGCCGTCGTGCGTAAAAGTGGTGGCATCCAGGCAAAAGGTGTCGATGCCCGTGTCGATCTGGCCCATGAATTCCCACTCGCCTTCGAGCGGGTTGGCATTCGTATTGCGGATCGCATACATGCGGTGCTGGAACAGCTTATGCTTGATTTCGCGGCTCGGCGCGGCGGCGAAATACACATACCAGGCGCCCTGGTTGAAGTGCAGCTCGGGCGCCCACACCAGCTCGCTGTACGGACCCGTGTCCGGCTTGTGCCAGACGGCGATTTGCTCCGCGTCGGCCAAGCCGGCGATGCTGTCGGCGCGGCGCAGTTCGATGCGGTCATACTGGGGCACGGAGGCCGTAAAGTAATAATAGCCGTCGCTGTGGCGGGTGATATGCGGGTCGGCGCGCTGTTCGATCAGCGGTTTCAAGACTTCAGTCATAAGCACTCCAAATCATTTCATTAGATTAAATTAGTTTGCCTTACAACACCTGAGAAAACCGTAGCGAGCAGAAGGAAGAGGTGGCTAAGAAGCGCAACCGTACTCTAGTACGGTGAGCATCGCAGGCCGCCTATACCGACGCGCAGTAGGTTAGCTCAGGTGTCCTCATGCAGCCACAAAGCCACGCTTGTGCATTTCCACTTTGACGCCGCGGTAATAGTCATCGCTGATGCGGTACTTGAACATCAGCAAGCCCATCAGCAGGTGGAAGAAACCGGGGATGACCGACAGCATCAGGGCGATGCCGTTCAGGGCGAATTGCGTTTGCTCATGGTTGGGCTGGTAGTCGAAATACGTGAGCAGCACGCCCACCAGGCCGCCTGCCACCGCCATGCCCGCCTTCTGGCACACGGAAATGCCGCCAAAGGCGAAGCCGGAGACGCGCTTGCCCGTCTTGACTTGACCATAATCAATGGTTTCGGCGATGGCCGACCAGAACACGGGCGCGTGCAAGTCCACCACGAAGGACAGCAGGAAATACAGGGCAAAGGCCAGCACGGTGTCGCTCGGCTTCACGAAGAAATAGATGGCCAGGCTGATCAGCGCGACGCCGATCTGCGTGTAGCGGAACAGTTTGACCTTGCAATAAAACTTGGTGATCCAGGTCGAGGCGATCATGGCCAGGATGGCGGCCACCACGCCCGTGGTCAAAAAGGCGGCCACGGTTTCCGTGCTGCCGCCCAGATAGTATTTCGCGTAATAGATGGCAACGGAGCCGCGCACCACGTAGCCGATGGTGCCCGTGACGCACACGCCGCACAGCACCAGCCACTGGTCGTTCCGCAGCAGCACTTTCAACTGCGCCAGCAACGATTGCTTTTCCACCACGTGCACGACGCGCTCGCTGGTGGAGAAATAGCAGAACAGGAACAGGGCCACGCCCATCACGGCCATCACGGCCATGGCCGCCTGGTAGCCGACGGCCGGGTTGCCGCCGCCCCAGCGCTGCGACAGCACCGGCACGACGATGGTCACCATGAAGGCGCCGATCTTGGCGAAGAACAGGCGGTAGCCGTTGGCCGACAGGCGGTCCTGCGGGTCGCTGGTGAGGCCGCTGATCAGAGAAATATACGGGATGCCGACACCCGCCGTCATGATGGTCATCAAGATATACGTCGAATATGCCCAGATCAGCTTGGCGTCATACTGCCACTCTGGCGTGCTGAAGACGAAGAAGACGCTGACGCCATACGGCACGGCCAGCCACAGCAGATACGGGCGGTAGCGGCCCGAGGCAAAGCTGTAGCGGTCGGTGATCTGGCCCATGACCAGGTCGGCGATGGCGCCGATGACTTTTACGGCCACGAACAACAGGGCAAGATCCGTGGTTTTCAAGCCATAGATATCGGTATAGAAAAAGGTGATGATCAGCATCATCGACGAAATGACGACATTCAGCGCCATGTCGCCGGCGCCGAAGCCGACCTTTTCAACGGTGGATAATTTTTGCGTCTCCATGCTCTCCGTCCATTCTTTTGATGATGAATCGTGCGTGACTGCCCAACTGACAGGGGCGCTGCCGGCCGAAACCATGGCAACGCCCTTGATTTTTTACTGTGTGACCAACTTACATTTTCCAGCGTAAAGACAGGCCGACCGTGCGGTCATAGCGGCGCGTATCGCGCGCATAGATGCCCGGGTTGTTCCAGTAATCCTTGAACTTGGTGTCGAGCAAGTTATTCCCATCGAGGGTCACGGTGAACTGCTCGTTGATCTTGTACGACAGCGAACCGTCGAGCTGGGCCGTCGGCGCCACTTTCAAGTCCAGGCCGGGGCCGCCCTGGTTGTAGCTGTCGATGAATTTCGAGCGCCAGTTGTAGGCCAGGCGGCCCGACCACGCGTCTTTTTCGTACAGCAGCACCAGGTTGTAGGCGTAGCGCGACACGCCCGTGATGGCATGGCTGCCCGTCTCGTCGTCGGTGGTGCCGCTCATGTAGGTGCCATTCGCTTGCAAGCCCAGCCCGCTCAGGATGCCGGGCAAGCCGTCATAAAACTGCTGGTAGCCGATTTCCAGGCCCTGCAGCTTGCCGGCAGCCGTGTTGTACGGGCGGTCCACATCGTACGTCTTGCCGCCGATGGTTTCGCTGGCAATGCGCTGCTGGATATAACCGTCGAACTTGTGGTGGAACACGGTGGCCGTCACGGAACCGGCCGGCGCGAAATACCATTCCAGCGCGGCATCGACATTGTCGCCCGTCACCGGTTTCAAATTCGGATTACCGCCCGCGCCCGTCGCCTTCACCGTTTCCGTCGAGTTGACGAGGGCCACGCCCGGGTTCAGCTGGGAAAAACCGGGGCGGCTGATGGTGCGGCCCGCGGCGAAGCGGCCGACCAGGTCCGAGCGCAGCTTGATTTTCAGGGCCACGCTCGGCAGCACGTCGGTGCTGGCCGTGTCGCTGACGACGGAGGTGTACACGCCATCCTCGGAGGTATTGCCTTGCAGGCTTTGCTCCGTGCGCACCACGCGCACGCCCACGGTGCCATCGACGGGGTAGGCGCCCAGCTTGAAGGCGATCTTCGCCTTGGTATAGATCGAATACGTCTTTTCCGTATCCTTGAAGAACGAGCCCGGATCCATGGCGCGCGCCGCGCTGCTGCCCGTGACGGCCTGGCGGATCGTGCCCGTGTTATTGAGCAGGAAGCTGGCGCACGGCGTGTACCATTGCTTCAAGCCATAATCGGGGCCGCCGCCGGACATCGGTTCCGACAGGCAATTAAGGCCCGGAATCGACGTCACGCTCTGGCGGCTGAACGGAAACGCGGCGCCGGACACGTCCGGGGCCTCCGCATTGCCTTCAAAACTCTTGATCGATTCGGCTTCGCGCTTGACGCCGCGCAAGCCGACGCTGATTTCCTTGAAGAAGCCGCCTGCGCTCGGCGTGTACGCCAGGTCGGCGCGCAGGTCGTTCGAACTGCCCTTGTCTTCGCCGTAGCGGTCGAAGAAGCCCTTCAGATAATAGTTCGACGGGTCTTTCAGATCGATGCCCGTGTAATCGACGTGCAGGGTGCCGTTCTGGTTGGTATTGATGGTGGCGTTCGGCACGACGGTGATGGCGTCGAGAATCGGATTGCGCCAGGCATAGGTGCTTTTGGTGCTGGCCACTTCCGACGTGAAACGCCATTCCGGGTTGATTTCCCACAAGCCGCCCACGGCGAACTGGTGCGTCTTCGTCTGGTTCTTGTTCGCCTGCGTCGACATGATGGTGTTGACGTTGGTGGAAGTGAGCGTTTGCAGCTGGTTGCTGCCGGGAATCTTGGTTGCCGACACGGGCGTGCCCCACCATGGCAAGCCAACGAAGTAATCGGACTCGGCATCGAGCAGGAAGCGCGTGGCCATGCCTTCCGCGTACAGTTCGACGTCGGCGTTCGGACGCCATTGCAGCACGGCATTGGCGGTGGTGCGGCGGCGGTCGCCCTTGATCGGCAGCAAGCCCACCTGGTCCGGCCCCGTCAAACCGGGCGACAGGAAACTTTTATCCACGGGCGCCGTGCTGAAAGCACGTTCCTCATGGTAACGCTGTTGCTGCTGCGACAAGCCCAGCAGCGCACCCACTTCGCCGATGCCCGTCTTCCAGCGATTCGCCACCATGCCGCTGATGTTCGGGTCCGTGGCTTTCGATTTGTCGCTGTAGACGGCGCGCGTGTTGACGCTGGCCGTGAACTCCTTGAAGTCGAACGGACGGTTCGTGCGCACGTCGATGATGCCGGCCACGCCGCCTTCGACCTGGTCCGCGCCCTGCGACTTGTACACGTCGACGCGCTGCAGCATGGTGGCGGGAATGTCGGCCAGGTTGACGTAACGGCCCGTGGTGGTGAACAGTTCACGGCCGTTGAGCAGGGTCGTGACATCGCGCAAGCCGCGGATCATGACGGCGCTCGCCTCGCCCGAATCGCGGCGGATCTGGATACCGGCAATGCGCGCCAGGGTCTCGGCCACGTTGTTGTCGGGGAATTTGCCGATGTCGTCGGCGACGATGGAATCGATGACCTGGTCCGAGCGCATCTTGATCTGCTGCGAGTTCTGCGCCGAACGGCGCACGCCGCTGACGGTCACGACCGACACTTCCGCGGCAGGCTCGGCACTGGCATCGGCCGCCACCGCCTCCTGCGCCCACACCGAAGCCGAGCTCAGCAAGCCGATACCGGCCAATGCCGCAACGGCTGCCTTCAAGGTGAATGGACGAGGGAAAGTAGCCGCGAGCGGGCCGGTGGCGTGGCGCATCATGAATCTCCAGATATTGTATTGATATTTTTTATGTCGCTTGCATGTCGTGCGCATGCTCGGCGTTTATCTTAGGGGCTGGACGATAATCTCTCCAATCAATTTTTCCACTGTTTCGATATCAATTTCGATATCGGCGGCTGGGTGACTTTGGAGGTTGTAATGCGACAACGGCAGGGGCGTCAGGGGCGTTTTCGGGAGGATGGCGCACAAAGAAGTGGCATCCCTGACAGGCCGGCAAGCAGCGATACAGACCTTGTCAGGCTTGCTGAAGTACTAATGGGGATACATCA
Source organism: Janthinobacterium sp. GW460-12-1-14-LB5 (assembly GCF_059423585.1). Lineage (NCBI taxonomy): Bacteria > Pseudomonadati > Pseudomonadota > Betaproteobacteria > Burkholderiales > Oxalobacteraceae > Janthinobacterium > Janthinobacterium sp. GW460-12-1-14-LB5. The sequence continues at coordinate 156,192 of NZ_JBWKYD010000008.1, forward strand.
TGCAGCCGCATGGCAATGCTGGCTGGATAAAACGGGAGTCTTGATTTGTCTGGTGCGGCTGGCGGGGATCGAACCCTCGACCCTTGGCTTAGGAGGCCAACCTAAAAATTGTCAGTTGGCCTCGTTCAAGCGGCAACTCCTTGATTTTACAGAATATGCCAATGAGCAACGTCAGACAACTAGCGGTGACAATGGAAAAAATTCATCGCTTTTTTCCACATTCTTCCCAGAAATCCAGTTCAGTATTAAGGAATATCGGTATGCTGCGAAATAAGGGTTGCCAATTTTCTACAAATGCTTTGCTTGGTCACGAGGCGTGTAGGCAGCGGCAAATCTCGCTGCGGAGCCAAATGACGCTTCTAGATTAGTCAACTCCAGCTTACCCTCTGCCAAGACGCTGTTTGCTTTTGACAATAAATCAGCTAGAGATATCCCGTCGGAGCCACCCCTAGTATGCGCTACCTTTAATTTTTCAAAATCGTCGAGAATAACTACCAAATCTAACTCATTTACACCGTAAAGCTTCATTACAATAACATCAATTGCCGCGCGAATAAGCGCCCGCCGCCCTAACCAGACTGCCGTGTCTTTTGCCCCGTCTGAAGGGAATGACAGCATCCGCGCGGCCTCGACAAGCAGAGCTTCCTCAGTAGGATTCGCACCTCGAGTTGGCAACGGCATATTTTGCCAATAGAAATGGTTCACCGTCGTCGAGACGAAACGACGCATTAGCCAATCGACTACCAGAGAATTGGCCAGTGCAAGCCACAATAACTCGCCGTCAGGACCACCAGAGTTAAGCTTAAGTACTGGAACTTTATTTCCACAAACACAATTTTTCGGCAATAACGCAGCCAAGAGAGTACGTTCATTCGCGTGCCCGCTAATCTCACAGTACCCGACTCGAACTGTTGGCGTCCATCCGCGGTTAACCAGGTAATCTTCAGGTATGAGGTAGTGTGGCCGAACATGACGCTCGGATATTGTTGGCACCCTCCAGGTCGCTGATCGCCCCTGTCCCGAAACGTGAATTTTCGCCACACTGTCGAACTGATGAACCATGCGTCCTTCATATACCGGTAACAGCGCAACGATGGATCGACTTGACAACCAGCGGCCGTCCTCTTGAAGTGAATAACCGTTCTTCCGCGCCGCCTCCACAGGAATGAAGGCGTCGGAGTCGTTAGTCATATCAACTTCTCTCCTGAAGCCGAAATCCCATCCGCTAGTCGGTTGAGCAACCACGGGATATCTTTGATAGATTCGTTTTATCATGTCACGCTCTCGAACCGAGCGAACCTCTGGAACTAACAAATCAGTGCCACCGACTAATTCGAGAAAATCCAGACTTAGTTCTACTGGGGCCGCTCCGTTACCTTCAACAACCTCTCTACCAAAACTCGCTGCGTCAATTCCGCCTGCTTTTCCCTTTTCGAACAGGACGGTACAAAAACGGTACATCGAATGGATATCAAACAGTTTTTTTCGATTTATATATTCGATAAGTTGCGTGACAGTACCCTGGGTGCGAAATAGACCTCGTAAGGCTGCTGAGCCTTGGGCACGTAGGACACCCGATGGTAGTAAGAGCGCCGCGATTCCTTGGTCCGACAATAACGCTAAAGAACGTTCTGTAAAATATTTGTAAAGGTCTGCGTCGCCGGCACCATCACGATTCAGCGAGTACTCTGTAGAATCACGGAGTGTACGCGACAATTTGAGTGTTCTCTCAGCGTGCTCAGCCCATTCCCCGCTCACAAGTTCGGTAAGATGAGAATCCAAATAGCGGCCGAGTTCAGTACCTTGATAAAGTCGAACTCGAGCATCCATATGCTCAAAGAACTCATGACGCAGTGGCCGGAGTTTGCTCCAAGGCGGGTTGGTAATCACGGCAGTGAATCCAGCAGGGAAGACCTGAGGGAACCAGGTATGGAAGTCCGACAAAGGTACGCTAATGGAATCGGCAACGCGAAGGTGGCGATCAAGCTCGTGCCCATCCCATTCAGGAAGCCCAACTTCTGCACGCAGCAACGCTCGCGTTGTAGCAATTGCTAGTGGGTCTATATCCACTCCAAAAATACAATGTGACGCAATCGCCGCACGAATTTCTGGACGCGACATTTTGTTGAAATCCTTACGAACACACAAAATTTCAGATCCAATTCGCACAGCGGCTAACAAAAACGCACCACATCCCACAGCAGGATCAATGACTGAAATATCCGCAAGGTCTTCTACTGTGCGAACGTTTTTCAAAACCTTCAACAATGTTTGCTTGACAACCGCTTCAGCCAGCGCGACCGGGGTGAAATAAATACCCTTCCCTCTACGTTCCGGAGATGTCTCTATAGCAATATTTCTATCGCTATCGATCACCAGGCGGGTTCCTCGAATTGTTTCAAACGCAGTGCCGAGATGCGCCGCGATTTGGTCAGCACCACCGATCAAACGTCCGAGCGCTTCGTCAAACTGCGTCGACACTTGCGAAGACTGTTGTGTCGCTGAACGGTTGGCCGGCAAACCAAGTTTGTGAAAAACTCTGGACAACGCAGTGTCCATTGCTCGTGCAATTGCCAGTTCATGTAGGTCTGGAGGCTCTACGACGTCCAGTTCCATCACCTGCTTTGCGTAGTAGACTACTAAATTACCGACTGCTTCTTGTAGAGAAATCATTTCACTATTCATTCTTAAAACTAGAGGGCTAATAGCGACTCAAGCGCCCTAGCCAGAGTCCTATCAATCTTTTCTAAATCTGCGTGAACGCGCAACTCGCTCAAGTCCAACGCTAGCGCCCCAATTCGTAGCGTCGTACCGAACGAGCTGATGGTCCACGTATGAAGCTCATGATCGTTGAGGATAGAATCACCAAGTACTCGGGGGTATACAAGTAATCCACAACGACAATTGTGAGCAGTCATTGCCGCTACCAACTCGTAAACATCCGCGTTAACCGGTTTCCGATTTCGCATCCCCTCCGCGTCTGACAGACGCTTGTACTTTGCATCAACGACCACCACAGGCGCCCCATCCCTCAACATTAGATTATCCGGACGGGAAAAAAACCGTATTCTTGTTCCCGGCTCGGGCTCGGCGTAGGCCTTGGAGACTTGAGTTTGGGCGCTATAACCTCGCTGAGCCAACTTTAACACTGCGCGTGCAAGTATAAGTTCGACAAAGTGCTCGAACAGACGTTCCATATTGAACACGAACGAATAACCCTGGGCAATTCCACGGCCAGTGGAGTGCGACAAGCCGGATGACAAGAGCGCTGAAATTTCGAGCGCTTCCGTCCAGACCCGAAACTGAGGCGGCGGCTGTATACGACCCCCTTGCAATGCTATTCTTCGGCTAGGCTTCCCCGGAATTCTCACCGCCAGGTCAGCCACCCTGCGTCGAAGGGCAGGCGCTCTGACAGCCGCAGCGAACGCTAACGCGGCCCATTTGAGCAGTCCGTTATATCCATTGTCAGAATCGAGTTCGTCAACGTCACATTCGAGCAAATGGGGTCTCGAAAAGACGGATTTCATCTGTCGGGACAGGTTAAGGCGCCCACGTAAAACAGGCAAACACTGGGGACTTGCCCGATAGGTCTGAATTGCTTGATCAGCCAGTCCGGCTTCAGTCGCGTCCGAAAAAGCCATGGCAAGCAAATCGACGAAACTATGGCGTTCAACAGCTAAATGTTGAGCCCGGTTAAGGGCCAAATCACGTTTTCTGGCGTACTGCATGAGCAGTAACATACTTGCGGTCCAGTCTTGTAAACCGTTCCCGAGTGGCGTGAATTTGGGGGCGATATCAAACACCAAGCCGCCTGCGCTCACAGTCCCTGCAATGCCTGAAGAGCGAATTTCAATCGTGCCGCCTATTCCATTTCGAAATACGAACGGGTCAGCACGCAATCCCAACTGTTTGCGGAATTTCTTCCCTAAAGCTTCTAATAAAGCTTGCAATTTCTCCGGATCCCCGTGATTTGCGGAAAAGCCGCAGTGCAACGGTTGCCAGTCGCCGTTTTCGAGAAGAAGGCGGTCTACCTGTTTCACGATAATAGCCTCCAACTCAAGGAACTCATGGGGTAGTGCTTTCTGTTTCAGGAGCGCCAGCGAACCGTTGTAGAAATTTCAGGACCTCCGCCACTTTCGGCGCAGACTCAGCGGACGCCAAGTATGCTATCGCCCCGGCCTCAGATTCATCAGCGTTAGGTTCATGGACTTGAACACCAGAGCCTGTAATACTGGAATCAAGGTCTAGGAGTGCAATAAAAACCTCTGTACGCCCATGAAATAGTTCGATAAGCTGCGGAAGAATTCGAAATAGCCAAGTCTCGACCAGCGCGTCGGGATTCGCGTTGTCCAGGTTTGCTTGTACCGATTGCAGGTACCATTGCCCCAACATGAAATCCTGGCCCAGATGAAGCCCGATGCCACGGTTGAGCTTTTCCATCACGCGAACCGCCAGACGGGCGACGCCTTCGTTCGTTTTGATGCTTCCGATTGGTTCAAGCGGGGCATTGTCGTCAGTCGCTAAGCCAACCGCTGAACGAAGATCATGAATCGATGGAAATAGATTAATTGTGTGGAATCTCCGGCGCAATGCGGTATCAATCGGTGCAATGGATTTATCCACGGAGTTCATGCTTGCCAAGGTATAAACCCCTTCAGGCATAGCGAAATTTCGATGAAGTTCACGCTCCTCGCCGCTCATGATTTGAATTTTGACACTCTCACCCGGGGCCAAATACGGCAACGTTAGGGTAATAGTTTCCAGCGTCTCTTGGCCTGCAGCATCCAATCGTTTACTCGGCTCCATCAACGTGATAAATTCCCCAAAAATACGCGAAGTATTCCCTCGATTTATCTCATCGATAAGTAAAAGACCAGCCCCCTGTTGGGCCTCAGCAGCAAGCTCCAATAAAACACCCGGACGCGGCAATAGAGAAAAACCACCGCCTGGAGCGGCGTGAGGTCTGAGACCCAGGACAAAATCCTCGTAAGAATAGCCCTGATGGAACGTGACCCATCGACTGGGGATCCTAGTAGCAGGACCTACTACCAAGGGAGCCTGCTCCGCGTCAGTATCGACAAAAATGCCCTGATTGACTGTATCCCCATCGCTCTCAACATTAAATCGACGAGCAACTTCGTTCATTAAATGCGATTTCCCGGTTCCAGGGGGACCGTATAGGAGGACGTTCTTGTGGCGACGAAGTGCATCGATAATATCAGCAACGGTTACGCTCAATTTAATTTCTCCCATCCCACTTCGCTCTTATTGAGGATATTTTGAATATCCTGTGGGAGCGCATTAAAATCGGCATGATGAATCCATCGCGCGTGGAATTTCCCATTCGCGTCGCGAATTACCAACATGAACTCATTTGCATCAGCTTTGAACACTGTGCTAACCCCTCGCCCCGGGCGCCACAAAGGGTACGCTGTGCCCTTGCGTTGCGAGGGAATATTCCAATCTTTTCGTCCGGATAATTCGCCCATAAACCTTACCTTGAGTGAGGTTAGCTCAACTGGCGATGGGCCTGTAAACGGTTCAAGTTCTACTTTCAAAGAATAACCACCGAGCTCGGTAACCTCCACCTTTTCCACACCAAGAAAGAAATTTTCATAATCACGTCTAGTGAGTCGAATATCGTACTGCCCAGCAGATAAATCATTTAGTGAATCGAAGGTAGCCTTGTTACACTTTCGCCATAGTATGGCGCTCACAAGCTTTAGCATTGACTTTTCCTAGCTCACGGCAAGATGGTAGATACGCTCGGCCACATTCGGCCCTTTATGAGGGAGTGCACTGCTCTTGTATCGACGAAGTGACATTTCACGGAAGCTCACGCGACCATACCCTCCTAATACGTCGAGAATCTGATCGTGCTCCATTTGGCCGTCTTCATTGTAGCTTAAGAAGAAATGCTCACACTTCATAACGCTCAAGATAGCGTCTAATGCACCGATAGCACGGCGCTTATAGCAGAAATCAGAGGCATGGGTTTCCCAGTTACGGAGGCCGGTAGAACCTATTAAAACCGGCTTATCATTGCGAACAATGGTTTCTAAAACGTGATAATAGGCTGCGTATTGTCGTTTCGTGTAAGGAGGATCCGCATAAATGATTCGTGCCTTTGCTTGCGGAACGGCGTCATGGGCCTCCATCGATAATACCGCATGGCCGTTACGACGACCATCAACAAACCCGCTCGGCCTCAGAACCAAGGGATTTAAAGCCCTCACCTTCCACTGCTTTAGGTAGCATCCAAAAGTACCAGCGACGTTGCTAACTGCGCTGACCGCACGGACAAGGTCACTAATCAGTAAAGCATGTTCTGCATCTGTGAGCACTGGTCTCCAGGACGCGATTTGATCACGAACTACGTCAATTTTTTGGGCATTAATCTCTGTAAAATAACGACGCTCAGTCTCGATTTCGATTGCAGATGCAGGGGAAAAATTCTTATGGGCGAACCCCCCTGGTGTCAAGGGTAAATTATTGAGATGATCAAGAATTGCTTCATAGGGGCTCACGGCCGAAATCCTGCCGACAAGCGACGCAGAGAGACCCGCGAAGCTCGGCTCGGCATGGTTCAATAGAACCGCGGATGTAAGATTAAAGCATGTGGAAAGGTGATCATTAGCGGTGACGGCGTAACCTAAGGTCTTGAATGCGGCCGAAACCACGCCCGTACCCGAAAAGAGGTCCAAAATCTCCTTCTTGCCACTACCGCTCTCGTCCACGATAGTCCCCGCCACAAAATCGAGTAAAGCACGCTTATTGCCGATATATTCGGTGGCTAACGACGGCAGGGAGGATATTGCTTCGGCTAGATTAGACATCAATTCACTTAAAAAACGTTCGAGCATCTCCTTGCCAGTTTAGCTGCAGACCTTGGCCAAGATTGACAATGCACAGGGCGCGCCAATATGTTACGACGCGGCTGGTCAGTGTATCAGATCAGTACTGTTTGCGAAGGATATAGCAATCCAGTTTAGCTAGCTGCCAGAGGTCTCGAACTGCTAACAATGAAGTGACTAATTGGCATTACATCGCAAACGAATGAAACGAAGAAATACCTGATTTGTATAGAGGAAACTGGTGCGGCTGGCGGGGATCGAACCCACGACCCTTGGCTTCGGAGGCCAATACTCTATCCACTGAGCTACAGCCGCGTAGGGGGAATTTCTGAAGTGATGCGAAGGATACCGTTTTTCTTTACCTACGTCTACGGAAACTGTCGTATCGTCGGCAATTGCATGTCACTGCTCAATTTTTGTGCCTATAATTGTGGGTTTCATAAAGGTTTACATACAAGCATGTAAAAATGCTACCTTACACGGCCATCAGTTTCAAATCTGGACTAAGGACATCATGAGCGACGCACATAACGAACAACAATCAGCGATCAAAACGCCTAAACAATTGCTTGCCGCCGTAGCTGGCTTCTTCCTCGTCACCGTCATCGGCATCATCCTGCTGGTGCAGTTCGTCACGGCGCAAAAACTGACGGGCGCCGGGACGGACAGCCAGTCGCCGGAAGCCATTGCCGAGCGCCTGAGCCCCGTGGCCAATGCCGGCTTTACCTTCAAGGATGCCAGCGGTCCGAAAGTGCTGCAAAGCGGCGAAGCCGTGTACACGGCGACCTGCGTGGCGTGCCATGGCGCCGGCGTGGCCGGTGCACCGAAATTTGGCGATGCGGGCAGCTGGTCGGCCCGCCTGGCCCAGGGCTACGATACGGTTCTGAAACACGCGATCGAAGGCTTGCGCGCGATGCCAGCCAAGGGCGGCAATCCCGACCTCGACGATGTGGAAGTGGCGCGCGCCGTCGTCTATATCGCCAACGCGTCGGGCGGCAAGTTCAAGGAACCGGAAGTGCCGGCACCGGCCGCAGCCGCTGACGGCGCCGCCGCACCAGCAGCCGAGCCTGCCAAGTAAGCAGCGCAGCACCAGTATCGAGGAACCGCCCGTTGGGGCGGTTTTTTTTCGCCCGCAGTTTGCGCCAGATCACACGACGTAAAAAAACCGCACTGCTTGCGCGGTGCGGCTGGCAACTGATGCCTGGAACAGCCGTCTTACCACATGATGACGCGGTCTTTCGGTGGCAGATACATCTTGTCGCCCGGCTTCACATCGAAGGCTTGATAGAAGCCTGGCTGGTTGCGCATGGTGCCGTTGGCGCGGAACTGGCCTGGCGAGTGCGGGTCCGTTTTCAGCAAGACCAGTTGCTGGGCTTCGCGCATCTTCATGCGCCATACCTGGGCAAAGCCCGCATAGAAACGCTGTTCGCCCGTGAAACCGTCGATGACGGGCGCTTTCTTGCCATTGAGCGACAACTTGTACGCTTTGTACGCGATCGCCACGCCGGAATTGTCGGCGATGTTTTCGCCCAGGGTCAGTTCGCCGTTGACGAAGTGGCCCTTGACGGGGCTGAAGCTGTTGTACTGCGCCACCAGTTGCTTGGTCTTCTTGGCGAAGTTCTTATGGTCGGCCTTGGTCCACCAGTCGCGCAGATTGCCGTCGCCGTCGTACTGGGCGCCCTGGTCGTCGAAGCCGTGGCTGATTTCATGGCCGATCACGCCGCCGATGGCGCCGTAGTTGACGGCGTCATCCGCATTGGCGTCAAAGAACGGTGCCTGCAAAATGGCGGCCGGGAAGACGATTTCGTTCAGTTCCGGATTGTAATAGGCGTTCACGGTCTGCGGCGTCATGCCCCACTCGTCGCGGTCGATAGGCTGGCCCAGCTTGTTCAATTCACGGTTGTAGTTCAGCAAGTGCGAACGCTGGATGTTGCCGATCAAATCGTCGGGCGCCACCGTCAGGCCCGAGTAATCGCGCCATTTGTTCGGATAGCCGATCTTGGTGGTGAACTTGGCCAGCTTGATTTGCGCCTGTTTCTTGGTGACAGGGCTCATCCAGTCGAGCTTGTCGATGCTTTGCTGGTAGGCCGTCATCAGGTTTTTCACCAGCGCTTCCATGCGCACCTTGCGCTCGGCCGGGAAGTATTGCTCCACGTACAATTGACCGACGGCTTCGCCCAGCGCGCCTTCGACGGCACCCACGCCACGCTTCCAGCGCGGACGCATTTCCGTCACGCCCGTCAGGGTGGTGCCATAGAACGCAAAGTTTTCATCGACATACGCTTTCGGCAGGTAGCCGGCGTTGGCGTGCAGCAAGTGCCACTGGAAGTACGCTTTCCACGTTTCCAGCGGCGTCTTGTTGGCGATCTCGGCAAAGCCTTTCAGGTAGCTGGGCTGGCTGACGATCACATAATTGACCTTGCCGGCGATGCCCGTGTCCTTCAGATAGCGGGCCCAGTCGTAGCCTGGCGCCACTTCCGCCAGTTTCGCCAGTTCCACCTTGTTGTAGGTTTTGACGGGATCGCGGTTCTGCACATTGCTCCATTGCGCCTTGGCCAGTTCCGTTTCCAGGGCCACAATGGCTTTCGCATTCGCGGCTGCGTTCGCGTCGCCGGCCAGGCTGAGCATTTTTTCCACGTGGGCCAGGTATTTGGCGCGCGTGTCGGCCTTGCCTGCTTCCAGGTAATAGTCGCGGTCAGGCAGGCCCAGGCCGCTTTGCACGATGTCGGCCACGTATTTGGTGGAATCCTTGGCGTCCTGGTGGATGCCGAAGTCGTACGGCGAGGTCACGCCCAGCTTGCTGAAGTGGGCGATCACGGCAGGCAACTCCGCCTTGTCCTGCAGCGCGGCGATCTTCGCCAGCTCCGCGTTCAAGGGCGTCAGGCCCAGGCTTTCCAGCTTGGCTTCATCCATGAAGCTGTTATAAAAATCACCGATTTTCTGGGCATTCGAACCGGCCGCACGGGCCTTGTCGGCGGCAGCGCCTTCGACGATGCCGCGCAGCTGCGTTTGCGTATCATCGGCCAGCTTGGCAAAGCTGCCCCAGCTCGACTTGTCGGCAGGAATCACGGTTTCCGCCAGCCATTTGCCATTCAGGTGCTGGAACAGGTCGTCCTGCGCGCGCACGGCAGGGTCGACGTATTCGACGGCGATGCCGGAGGTCAGTGCAGCGGCCGCGACGGCCGTGGCGGGAGCGGCCTTCTTGGCGCTATCAGCGGCGCCAGCCATGCCGGACACGCCGGCCAGCAAACTCAGGGTCAATGCACTTAACAAATAACGATTCACGGTTGTCCTCTATATTGTATTGTGTGAAATATAAGGGTCAGAAGGCCCAAGGCTTCTGGCCCGGTTTTTGACTGTAGCATACCGGCCGAAACGACAGAAAGAACTTTGGCCAGAATGCAAAAAAGACCACGCGAGGTGGTCTTTTCTGTTGTTACAGTAGTACGTTTTCTACGACGACATGCACGTGATTACCAGATGATCACGCGGTTTTCCGGGGCAACATACATCTTGTCGCCCGGTTTCACGCCAAACGCTTCATAGAAGCCAGGCTGGTTGACCATAGTGCCATTGGCGCGGTACTGGCCCGGCGAATGGGGGTCGGTCTTGATCTGCACGATCTGCTGCGCTTCGCGCATCTTGCTGCGCCACACCTGGCCAAAGCCCATGTAGAAGCGCTGGTCGCCCGTGAGGCCGTCCAGCACGGGCGCCGGCTTGCCGCCCAGCGAGATTTTATAGGCTTTATAAGCGATCGCCACGCCCGAGTTGTCGGCGATGTTCTCGCCCAGGGTCAGGGCTCCGTTGACGTGGTAGCCAGGCAATGGGCTGTAGCCGTCGTATTGCTTGGTCAGCGCGTCGGCCTTGGCCGCGAAGTTCTTGCGGTCGGCCGGGGTCCACCAGTCGCGCAGGTTGCCGTCGCCATCGGACTGGCTGCCCTTGTCGTCGAAACCGTGGCTGATTTCATGGCCGATGACGGCGCCGATGGCGCCATAGTTGACGGCGTCGTCCGCGTTGGCATCAAAAAACGGCGGCTGCAGGATGGACGCGGGGAAGACGATTTCATTCATCGTCGAGCTGTAATAGGCGTTCACCGTTTGCGGCGTCATACCCCACTCTTCGCGGTCGATCGGTTTACCGAGCTTGGCCACCTGGCGCGCGGAAGCGAAATTGGCCGCGCGCATTATGTTGCCCACCAGGTCGCCCTGGACGATTTGCAACTTCGTGTAATCGCGCCATTTGTTCGGATACGCGATCTTCGGCGTGAACTTGGCCAGCTTGGCTTGCGCTTCCTTCTTGGTTTCCGGGCTCATCCAGTCCAGCGTGTCGATGCTGTCCTTGTAGGCGGCCAGCACGTTTTTCACCAGTTCCTGCATGTGCGCCTTGCGCTCAGCCGGGAAATATTGCGCCACGTACAGTTTGCCGACGGCTTCGCCCAGCACGCCTTCGACGGCGCCCACGCCACGCTTCCAGCGCGGCTGGTTTTCCTTCACGCCGCTGAGTACCGTGCCGTAGAAGGCAAAGCTTTCGTCGACGAAGTTTTTCGACAGGTAGCTGGCATAGCTGCGCAGCAACTGCCATTCAAAATACGCTTTCAGGGTGTCCAGGTCGGCGGACGCCAGCACCTTGTCGTAGCCGGCCAGGTAGCTCGGCTGGTTGACGATGACGTAATCAACCTTGTTGGCGATGCCCAGGGCGGCCAGGCCGGATTTCAGGTCGTAACCGGGGGTCAGCTCGTTCAGCTTGGTGATGTCGGTCTTGTTGTAGCGTTTCACGGGGTCGCGGTTCTCGACCTTGGTCCATTGCACTTCAGCCAGGGCCGTTTCCAGTGCCACGACAGCCTTGGCGCGCGCGGCGGCGTTCTTGTCGCCGGCCATTGCCAGCATCTTTTCCACGTGCGCCTGGTACTTTTCTTTCACACCAGCCTGCTTGGCTTCCAGGTAGTAGTCGCGGTCAGGCATGCCCAGGCCGCTTTGGCTCACATATGCCGCGTATTTCGTCGAGGCGCGCGCATCCTGGCCCACGTAAACGGCGTACGGGGTCGATACGCCCGTCTGGCTCAGGTGGGCGATCAGGGCGGGCACGCCCTTCTTGTCGCGCAGCGAGCGGATGCGGTTCAGTTCTCCGGCCAGCGGCTTCGTGCCCAGCGCATCGAGCTTGGCTTCATCCATGTAGCTGGCGTACAGGTCGGCAATCTTTTGCGCTTCGGAACCGGCCTTCTTGTGCTTGTCCTGTTGCGTGGCTTCGATGATGCCGCGCAATTGCGGCGTGGTGTCATCGCGCAGCTTGGCGAACGAACCCCAGCTCGACTTATCAGCCGGAATCTCGGCCGTGGCCAGCCACTTGCCGTTCAAATGGGTAAAGAAGTCGTCCTGCACGCGCACGGCGGGATCGATGTACTGCACGTCGATGCCGGAAACGACACCGGTGGCGGCAGACGCGGAAGGTGCGACACTGGGCGCCACCGTCGGTGCGGCCACGGCGGATGCGGGTTCGGCGGCATGGGCAAACGCAGCCAACAGGGTCAGGGTCAGACTGCTCAAGAGATAGCGATTCACGGATTGTCCTTATGGGGCATGTCAAAGAGACCGGGCAGATAGCTGCGGGCGGATAGCCCGCCGCGCCAGGCGCTGCAGGAATGTAGCACGCGACCATGCCCTTTGGCCAATATTGCCCCGGACTGCCCCGGGAATCGCCGCTCAGTTCGGCAAGGCTCAAGCTGTGTTCACGCGTTTATCCATACAGATACAGCAGGTCGTCGATCAGCGCCAGCTCCTGTTGCGTGAACTGCGTGTGATTGAACTGTCCGATATCGTCGAGCACACCCCGAATCGGCACTTGCCGTGACGGATCCTGAACGATGTCGATCAGCAGGCCGGCATCAGGATCCCGCCCCTGCAGATACTTTTCAATCAGCGCTGTGAGCGCGGCACGTGCCTGCAAATCAGTTAACATTTTTTTATCTGCTGGAAAGGAAGAAGTGCCAGTCTAAATGAGCTTGAACCCGCGGATAAAAAAAAGCCTGCGTCCGCGGACGCAGGCAAAACCACTTCGGGTCGAGAATGCGAGTCCACTATAGGGCCGCGGCACACGCTTTTTTTCGACTCTTACAAATGCTTACTCCCCTCAAGACTAACCATACATCGCATACAAAACCGCAACATATGGCAAGCTGGCAGCCCCGTTTTCGCGCGTAGACTGAGCCCAGGCACGCTTTTTCCACGGCCGGCCCACGCCGGCAGAGATTCAGGTCTATACTTTCAACAAAGCGCCGCTCCACGGGGACTGGCGCTTGTGCAAGACACGCTAGCTGCAAAGGTGCAATGATGGGCAAACTCAAAAATACCGGCTTGATCGGCCTGGGCGTGGTGGCCGGCGTCGCCGTGTCGCTGCAATTTTCGGCGATGGCGCAAAAGACCGTCGAGCCGCCCCTGCCGCTGGAAGAACTGCGCCAGCTGGCCGACGTGTTTGGCCTGATCAAGTCCGATTACGTCGAGCCGGTGGAAGACAAAAAACTGCTGGAAGACGCCATTGCCGGCATGGTCGCCTCGCTCGACCCCCATTCCGCCTACCTCGACAAGAAAGCCTACGCCGAGCTGCGCGAAGGCTCGGAAGGCAAGTTCGTCGGCCTGGGCATCGAAATCGGCCTGAGCGAAGACGGCTACATCAGGATCGTCTCGCCCATCGAGGATTCGCCCGCCTACCGCGCCGGCATCAAGGCCGGCGACCTGATTACCCGTCTGGACGGCCAGCCCGTGAAGGGCGTCAGCCTGGACGACAACGTCAAGCGCATGCGCGGCGAACCGGGCACCAAGGTGTCGCTGACCATTGCCCGCAAGGATGAACCGCAGCCGCTGGCCTTCACCATCACGCGCGAGGAAATCCATCAAAAGAGCGTGAAGGCGAAAATGGTCGAGCCCGGCTACGCCTGGCTGCGCGTGTCGCAATTCCAGGAACCGACCGTCGACGACATGGCCGCGCAGATCACGGCGCTCTACAAGCAAGACCCGAACATCAAGGGCATGGTGCTGGATCTGCGCAACGATCCGGGCGGCGTGCTGCAGGGTGCCATCGGCGTCTCGGCCGCCTTTCTGCCGAAAGATGCGGCCATCGTCTCGACGAATGGCCAGTTGCCGGACTCGAAACAGGTGTTTTATGGCCGCGCCGAATACTATACGTTCCGCTCGGAAGGCGACGCACTGGCAAAATTGCCGGCCGCCATCAAGAAAGTGCCGCTGGTGGTGCTCGTCAACACAGGTTCGGCCTCGGCGTCCGAAATCGTCGCCGGCGCCCTGCAGGATTACAAGCGCGCCACCATCATCGGAACGCAAACCTTCGGCAAGGGTTCCGTGCAAACCATCCGCCAGCTGACTGCCGACACGGCCGTCAAGCTGACGACGGCCCGCTACTACACGCCGAACGGCCGCTCGATCCAGGCCAAGGGCATCGTGCCCGACTTGCTGGTCGATGAGAATGCGGACGGCGACGGCTTGAACGGCTTGCGCATCCGCGAAGCGGACCTGACCAAGCATCTGAGCAACGACCGCGACAAGGAAAGCGCCAAGGCCGCGCCCGTCAACGACGAAATGGAAGAGCAATTGCGCATCATCGCCCTGGAAAAGACCCGCAAACCGCTGGAATTCGGCAGCCAGGACGATTTCCAATTGCACCAGGCACTGAACCACCTGAAGGGTTTACCAGTCCAGCTGGCCAAGGCCGAACCGGTGGTGGTGCAGGCCGACGTCAAGAAAGAACAGCAGAAGTAAGCAGTAGCGCGGGGGGCGCCATGCCCCCCGGTAAGCCGTCCACGCGACAAAAATCAATCTTCCGCCACACATCCCCCTGCCCCGCAACACGAAACTCTCTACAGTCGAGCCCGTTTGTGTAAAATTTGCTTCACTTATCGGCGCCACGTCGATTGCCAAATTTGAAAGTTTAACCATGAAACAAGTCGTCATCAGCGGTACCGGACTGTACACGCCGCCATTTTCGATCTCCAACGAAGAGCTGGTCGCCTGCTTCAATGCCTACGCGGAAAAGTTCAATGCCGACAACGCTGGCGCGATCGCCGCGGGCGAAGTGACGGCGCTGGAGCTGTCGAGCGTGGCCTTCATCGAAAAGGCGTCCGGCATCAAGTCGCGCTTCGTGATGGAAAAGGAAGGCATCCTCGACCCGGCGCGCATGGTGTCGCGCATTGCGGAACGGGGCGATGACGAATTGTCGCTGCAGGCGGAAATGGCCGTCGCCGCCGCCAAAGACGCCCTGGCGCGCGCGGGCCGCACGCCGGCCGACATCGACATGGTGCTGGTGGCCTGCAGCAACATGCAGCGCGCCTACCCGGCCATGGCCGTGGAAGTGCAGGATGCGCTCGGCATCGATGGTTATGGTTTTGACATGAACGTGGCGTGCTCGTCCGCCACCTTCGGCATCCAGCAAGCGGTGGCCGCCGTGCAAAGCGGCCAGGCGCGCGCCGTGCTGGTCTTGAATCCCGAAATCACCAGCGGCCACCTGAACTGGCGCGACCGCGACAGCCACTTCATTTTCGGCGACGCCTGTACGGCCATCATCGTCGAAGCGAAAGATACGGCCGTTTCCAGCCACCAGTTCGAGATCATCGGCACGGAACTGAAAACGCGCTTTTCTAACGCCATCCGCAACAATTTCGGCTTCCTCAACCGTTTTGACGAGTCCGGCGTGGGCAAGGCCGACAAATTGTTCCGCCAGCAAGGGCGCAAGGTCTTCAAGGAAGTGTGCCCGATGGCGGCCGAAATGATCAAGGCGACCCTGGCCAAGGCCGGCGTGGAAGTGGCGCAAGTGAGCCGCTACTGGCTGCACCAGGCCAACCTGAACATGAACCTGCTGATCGCGCGCCTGATCCTGGGCCGCGACGCGCAAGCCAACGAAGCGCCCGTGATCCTCGACACCTACGCCAACACCTCGTCGGCCGGCTCCATCATTGCCTTCCATAAATATCAAGATGACATGGCCGCCGGCAGCACCGGGGTCATCTGCTCGTTCGGCGCCGGCTATTCCATCGGCTGCGTGGTCGTGCGCAAGCTCTGAGCGCATGGGTGTAACATCGCCTGATTCCTGAATTAGGCGATGTTCGTGACGGATAGGCGGGCGTTCGCTTCCAGCTGGACGAAGATATAGCACAGGTTTTTTGCAATAAAGCCGCAGGAAATTTTCCGGCAGGGCCTTTGATGCGTTTATACTTGGTCGCTGAGCAACATCTTTTCCATCCGCACGTCCCCATAAGGAACCCCACACGCATGCCCCATGACATCAGCCTGATCACCACCATCGCCGCCGCCCTCGGGTTCGGCCTCATCTTCGGCTTCATCGCCGCGCGCCTGAAACTGCCGGCCCTGGTCGGCTATCTGGCCGCCGGCATCATCATCGGACCGGCCACGCCCGGTTTTGTGGCGGATGCGGAAATAGCCGGGCAATTGGCGGAAATCGGGGTGATGCTGATGATGTTCGGTGTCGGCCTGCACTTTTCCATCGAAGATTTGTGGGACGTGCGCAAGATCGCGCTGCCCGGCGCCATCCTGCAGATCGGCGTCGCCACGGCGATGGGCATGGGCCTGGCCCACTGGTGGGGCTGGAGCCTCGGCGGCGGACTGGTGTTTGGCCTGGCCCTGTCCGTGGCCAGTACCGTGGTGCTGCTGCGCGCGCTGGAAGAACGGGGCATCCTCGACTCGCTCAATGGCCGCATCGCCGTCGGCTGGCTGGTGGTGGAAGACCTCGTCACCGTATTGGTGCTGGTGCTGCTGCCGGCGTTCGCCGGTGTGCTGGGCGGCAAGGTCGCGCCGGGCGCCGAGGCGGCCAGCCTGTGGCAAACCCTGGCCATTACTCTAGGGCAAGTGGCCGGTTTCATCGTCTTCATGCTGGTCGTCGGCCGCAAGCTGTTCCCGTGGATACTGTGGCAAGTGGCGCGCACCGGTTCGCGCGAACTGTTCACCCTGTGCGTGATCGCCGCCGCCGTCGGCATCGCCTACGCTTCGACCAAGCTGTTCGGCGTGTCGTTCGCGCTGGGCGCCTTCTTCGCCGGCATGGTGCTGCGCGAATCCGAACTCAGTCACCGCGCCGCGGAAGAGTCCTTGCCCTTGCGCGACGCGTTCGCCGTGCTGTTCTTCGTCTCCGTCGGCATGCTGTTCGAGCCGACCATCCTCATCGACAAGCCGCTGCAGGTGCTGGCCGTGTGCGCCATCATCATCTTCGGCAAGTCGATTGCCGCCTTCTTGCTCGTGATGGTGCTGCGCTATCCGCCGAAAACGGCCATCATCGTCTCGGCCAGCCTGGCGCAGATCGGCGAATTCTCGTTCATCCTGGCCGCCCTGGGCCTGTCCCTGGGCCTGATGCCGCAGGAAGGCCAAAGCCTGATCCTGGCCGGCGCCATCCTGTCGATTGCCCTCAACCCGCTGGTGTTCAGCATGGCCAAGCCGCTGCTGCGCGTGATCGGCAACAGCGACTTCGCCCGCAAGTTCGAACGCACGACGGACCCGCTGGCCGAGCTGCCGATGACGGTGCCGCAGGAAAAGCTGTCGGGCCAGATCGTGCTCGTCGGCTATGGCCGCGTGGGCCGGCGCATCGCCGCCGCCCTGATGGAGCGGGGCATCCACTTTGTCGTGGCCGAGGAAAACCGCGAGATCGTCGACCAGCTGCGCAAGCAGGGCATCCCTGCCGTGGCCGGCAATGCGGGCGAACCGGCCGTGCTGATCCAGGCGCACATCACGCACGCCACCATGCTCGTCATCGCCACGCCGGACACCTTCCACGTGCGCGCCATGATCGAAACGGCGCGCGCGCTGAACCCGAACATCATGACGGTGGTGCGCACGCACAGTGAGGAAGAGGCGGAATTGTTGCGCGCGGAAAACGCGGGCAAGGTGTTCATCGGCGAACACGAACTGGCGAACGGCATGGCCGAGCACGTGCTGCAGAGTTTTGATGCGGCGAAGAAGGGGCATGGCGGGCATTAAGCCGGTACCCTTTCCATCCAGCAAGCCTGCCCGCTACCCAGCCGGCAGGCTTTCTTTTTATAAACTCGCGGCCAGCTCCGCCCCTTCCCGTATCGCCCGCTTGGCGTCGAGCTCCGCCGCCAGCGCGGCGCCACCGATTTTATGGAAGCGGGGGCCGCCCGACGCAAGCGGCTTGCCATCCTTGCCGACGGGCGGCATGAGTTCCGTCAAGCTGTCCTGGCCCGCGCAAATGACGATGTTGTCCACCGCCAGCAGACGCTGCTCGCCGCCCACGGTGATGTGCAAGCCCTGCCCGTCGATCCTGTCGTAGGTGACGCCGGCCAGCATGGCCACGCCATTTCTCGCCAGCGCCGCGCGGTGCACCCAGCCCGAGGTCTTACCCAGGCCCGCGCCCACTTTCGACGTCTTGCGCTGCAACAAGAAAATCTGCCGCACGGGATGCGGTGCGGCGGGTGGCACCAGGCCGCCGCCCGTCGCCGCGTTCAAGTCCACGCCCCACTCGCCCGCCCACGTCGCCACGGGCTGGGGCAGCGGGTGCGCCGGGTCGTGCAGCAAATACTCGCCCACGTCGAAGCCGATGCCGCCCGCGCCGATGATGGCCACGCGCGCGCCCACGGGCTTCCTGGCTTGCAGCACGTCCAGGTAGGACAGCACCGTCGGATGGTCGATGCCGGGAATGGCCGGCAGGCGCACCTTGATGCCGGTGGCGACGATGACGTCGTCGTAGCCGCCGGCCAGCAACTGCTCGCGCGTGACGCGCTGGCCCAGGCGCAGCTTGATATTCGACAAGGCGATGCGGCGGGCAAAATAACGGATGGTTTCCGTAAATTCTTCCTTGCCGGGAATTTGCATGGCCACCTTGAACTGGCCGCCCACGCTGTCGCTACTGTCGAACAGGGTCACCTCGTGCCCGCATTCGGCGGCCACGGTGGCGGCGGACAGGCCGGCAGGCCCGGCGCCGACGACGGCCACGCGGCGCGGCACGGCCTTTTTCGCATACACGAGTTCCGTTTCATGGCAGGCGCGCGGGTTGACCAGGCAGCTGGCGCGCTTGTTGGCAAAGGTGTGGTCCAGGCATGCCTGGTTGCAGCCGATGCAGGTGTTGATCTCGTCCGCGCGGCCCGCTGCCGCCTTGGCAACAAAATCAGGGTCGGCCAGGAAAGGGCGTGCCATCGACACCAGGTCGCAGTCGCCCCGCTCCAGGATGGCGTTGGCTTCGTGCGGCATGTTGATGCGGTTCGACGCCACCACGGGAATGGTGACTTCACGGCGCAGCCGGCCCGCCACGGAAGCGAAGGCGGCGCGCGGCACCGAGGTGACGATGGTGGGCACCCTCGCCTCATGCCAGCCAAAGCCCGTATTGAGAATCGTCACGCCCGCCTGCTCCAGGGCCTTGGCCACCGTCACCACGTCGTCCCAGGTATTGCCGCCCTCGACCAGGTCGAGCAGGGAATGGCGGTACATGATAATGAAATTGGGGCCGACGGCGGCGCGGATGCGGCGCACGATGTCCACGGGCAGGCGCATGCGGTTCCCGATCGTGCCGCCCCAGCGGTCCTGGCGCAGGTTCGTGCGCGCGCACAGGAACTGGTTCAGCAGATAGCCTTCACTGCCCATCACTTCGATGCCGTCATAGCCGGCCTTTTGCGCCAGGCGCGCGCAGCGCACGTAGTCGCAGATGGTGCGCTCTATGCCCCGTTCCGTCAGGGGACGGGGGCGAAACGGCGAAATCGGCGATTTCTTGGCCGACGCCGAGACGACGAACGGCTGATAGCCATAGCGGCCCGCATGCAGGATCTGCATGACGATCTTGCCGCCCTCCTCGTGCACGGCGCGCGTCACCTTGCGGTGGTTGGGCACGTCGCCGAGGAAATTCAAGGTGCCGCCGAACGGCAGCAGCCAGCCTTGCCGGTTCGGCGAGATGCCGCCCGTGACGATCAGCCCCACGCCGCCGCGCGCCCGTTCGCGGTAAAACGCGGCAAGCTTGCCATAATGATAAAAACGATCTTCCAGGCCCGTGTGCATGGACCCCATGATGACGCGGTTGCGCAAAGAGGTAAAACCCAGGTCGAGCGGGGCCAGCAGATGGGGATAGGCAGTCATGGTGATCGGTCCGGTAAGTTGGTTGCAGGCCGTACGGTAACAAGCATTGCCGCTCGCCGCAGCGACTTTCTCTAGACCGGGAGTTCTAAATTGCCGGTCGCACCGGCTGGCGATGGGTACAGCTTGTGCCGGGCGCGAGTTTCCCGTAGGCTAGGTGGCATGACGCGACTCTTCCTCTGCCTGCTGATGCTGTGCGCCGTCCCCGCGACCGCGCTGGCGCAGGCGCCACGCCTGGACAAGCTGAAGGTCGACGTCAAGCGCATCGAGGTCGACGGGCAGCGCATGTATGAAGTCGATGCCAGCGGCAGCGTGCAGGCGCCGCCGGCGTCCGTCTGGAAGACCCTGACCACCTACGAGCGCATGAGCGAATTCGTGCCCGACCTCAGTTCCTGCCGCGTGCTGTCGCGCAACGGCAATGAAGTCATCATCGAGCAGCAGGGCATGGCGCGCTTCCTGTTCATGAACCACCCCATTCACCTGGTGGTGCGGGCCACGGAAACGCCGTTGACGGCCATCGACATCGCCCTGATCTCGGGCGACATGCGGCATTACGAATCACGCTGGAATCTGTATCCCGTGCCCGAGACGGGCGGCACGCGCATCGTCTTTTCCAGCCGGCTGATGCCGGGCTTCTATGTGCCCGGCATGCTGGGCACGACCATGATACGCGGCGATATCGAGCGCATGATGGCGGCCGTACTCACCCGCATCGACAGCCAGTACGCCGATAAATCCGGATAGTTCTGGCGGAATTACGCCAGATATGTATCGCGGTCGCGGATTTCCGCGAAGTTTTCCAGGCTGCCCAGTTTTACCGTGACGGGGTTCAGGCTCGCTTGCGGCTGCATCGAGCGCCAGGCGAACAGCCATTCCTGCTCAAACGCTTCGGCGCGCGTCTTGGTGAAGGCGGCGCCCAGCGCGGCGCGCTGGCCGTATTCGACCAGGCCATCGATGCCTGCCCAGCTGGGCAAGGTGCGCTGCACGGCGCGGTGCAGGCGTTCGCCGAATTCTTCCGTATTGTGGATGATCAAACAAGCGTCGGCCGGGGCGAACAGGTCGAACAGTTGCTTGTCCCACACTTGCGAAAAGCTCAGGGTCAAACAATTGCCCGCGGGCATCAGGCGGAACTGGCCCAGGCTCAAGGCCAGCTCGAGTTCGCTGCGCTGGCCGTAGCGGTGCAGGGTGGGGGGACGTTTGTAATCGTGCATACGGGACTCGTTCTTCAATAGTAGGGTAAACCGGCGCGCCGCCTAGCGGGGCGGGCGGATATGGCGCCGGATGCGCTGGGCCCTGGCAGCCAGGTAAATTTCGCGCAGTAAATAAATAAAACAGCCGATCAGGCAAATCACGGCCAGCACAAAGAAGGCCGCGATGTATTTATCCAGGGTCAGGTTCAGAATATCGCCCAAAAACAGCATGGCGATGATGACGCAGACGAAGAAACCGCACGCCGTGCTGAGCGAAATCGAGTAATTGATCAGATGGGTACGCTGATACAGGGTATCTAGCTCATCCATATAGAAATCGTTGTAGCCGATGTCGAGCCGGTCTTCCAGCACGCGCGTGCGGTCGATGATGCGGCCCAGGCGGTTGGTCAGCACCACCAGCATGGTACCGATACCGGTCAACAGGAAAACCGGCGCAATCGCCAGCTGGATGATATGGCCGATGTCGCCGATCTGTATGTTCATGGATAAAAAGTCGTGGGTTCACACCGGCGCCCGACCGTGGCGCCAGCACAGGCCATAGTGTAGCAGGTGGCGCACGCCGGCTGGCCGCTTTGCCAACCGGCGCGTTGCAAGGTCATGCGAAGCCGCGCCCCGGCACGAAGCGCTCGGTGGCGCGCACCAGCGCCGAAGCGATGCCGTGCTCGAGCGCGCCATGGCCCGCGTCGGGAATCATTTCCAGCTGGGAACCAGGCCAGGCTTGCTGCAAACGGTAGGCCGACAGCGGCGGGCAGATGGCGTCGTAGCGTCCCTGCACGATAACGGCCGGCAAATGTGCGATGCGCCCCATGTTGCGGATCAGCTGGTCTTCCTCCATGAAGCCCAGGTTGGCCATGTAATGCGATTCGAGCCGGCCCACGCCCAGGTCCAGCGCATCGTTCGGCGCATCTTCCGGTTGCGGCATCAGGTACACGCGGCGGCCCTCGAAGCGGCTCCAGGCGCGCGCCGCGGGCCAGTACACGGCGGGGTCGCTGCTGAGAATGCGTTTCACGTAGGCCGCCAGCAGGTCGCCCCGTTCCTCTGCCGGAATGGGGGCGGCGAATTCCTCGTACAGGTCCGGATAAAACCAGCGCACGCCTTCGATGAACCAGTCGATTTCCGCCTGCGTGCACAAAAAGATGCCGCGCAGCACGAAGCCGAGGCAGGCTGCCGGATGCGCCTGGCCATACGCCAGCGCCAGGGTCGAGCCCCAGGAACCGCCAAACACCAGCCATTGGGCGATGCCGAACCGGATGCGCAGCGTTTCGATGTCCTCGATCAGCAGCTGCGTCGTGTTGTTGCGCCACTCGCCCAGCGGCGTGGACTTGCCGGCGCCGCGCTGGTCGAACAGGATCACGCGGTAGCGCTGCGGATCGAAGAAGCGGCGGTGCTGCGGCGACAGGCCCGCGCCCGGGCCGCCATGCAGGAACAGCACGGGAATGCCGTCGGGGTTGCCGCACTCTTCCCAATAAATGGTGTGCACGTCATCGACGGCCAGCATGCCGTGCCGGTTCGGCGTCAGGGCGGGAAACAGGGGGGACAAAGAATCGGGCATGGCGGTCCTTGGAATGGCGGTCAGGGCGCCAGGCACGATTCCTGGCAACTGTTCCAATTATAGTGCGCCCCCGCCGGCTCAGGCCAGCAGCAGGGGCAGGCGGTTCGACGACTTGATTTCGCGCATCGACAGGCTGGACTGGATTTCCGCCACGCCGGGCAGGCGGCGCAGCACGGTCGAGACGAATTCGCCATACGCTTCCAGGTCGCGCGCCACCACTTGCAGGAAATAATCGGCTTCGCCCGCTACATTGTGGCAGGACAAGATCTCGGGAATGGTCGCGATGGCTTGCTCGAACTGCGACGGCTGCTCGCCGCCATGGTTGGCAAACACCACGCGCACGAAGGCCACCAGGCCGATGCCCAGCTTCTTGCGGTTGAGCAAAGCCTGGTAGCCGGTAATAAAACCCTCGTCTTCCAGGCGGCGCAGGCGCCGCCAGACGGGGGTTTCGCTCAGCTTCAAGCGCTCGGCCAGGCGCGCGTTGGACAGCCGTCCTTCATCCTGCAACAGCCTGAGTATCTGCAAATCGGTGGCGTCGAGGCTAACTTCTGAAATTTTCATCTAATTTTTGTTTTTATAGGAGTGGAATCTACCCGAATACTAGGGCATGCAGGGCAGGAAAAGCAAGCACATTTCATCACGACAAGAACATAATGGGGCCCGGCGAGCATGCGGCAAGCTGCCGTTGCTCCCGCCCTTACTCTTGCCTGTGACCGAACTGCGCCATGTCCGATTCTACCTTCCTGATGTACCTGCTGGCACTGGCCGGCGCCTTTTTATTACCGGGCCCCGACATGGCGCTGGTGCTGGCGACGGGCGCCGCGCGCGGCGTGGCCACGGCGCTGGTGACGGCGCTGGGCATCGCCGGCGCGCGCGCCGTGCACGTGGCGCTGTCGGGCGCGGGCCTGGCGGCGCTGATGGTGACGCATCCGCAAGCCTTGCAGTGGGTCAAATGGGCGGGCGCCGCCTACCTGCTGTACCTGGCGCTGCGCCTGCTGCAGTCGGCCCTGTCCACCAAAACGGCGCAGGAAGCGGCCGCCCCCGCCACGGCGCACGGCGCCCGCGCCAGCCTGGTGCGCGGCTTCCTGACGAATCTGCTCAATCCGAAGGCACTGCTGTTTTGCAGCATGTTCCTGCCGCAATTCGTCACCGGCAGCGAACAGGTCGGCATGCAATACCTGCGCCTGGGCGCTGTCCTGGTGCTGGTGGGCTTGCTGTTCGACGCCCTGTACGCCGTGCTGGCCGCACGCCTGGCGCGCCGCCTGCGCGGCAAACCTTCGCCTTACGGCAAGTTCGTGCTGCCCACCGTCTTCGTGCTGCTGGCGGGACGGCTGGTGCTGGGCTGAACTGTCAGCGGCGGCGCGCCGCCGGCAAAGAAGGCGGGGTAATCGCGCAACAGGCTGCGTTCCAGGTCGTTGACCTTGCGAAATTGCCGCAGGGCCGGCGCCATGGCCCGCCCCGCATCCCAGCTGCGCCAGGCATTGGCCGCATCGAATTGCGCCAGCAAGGCGTCGCCCAGGTCCTGGTACACGGCCGCCATCTGCGGTTTTGCCTGCAGCACTTGCAGATACAAGGCCGTCGCTTGCGGCCATTGCCCCAGCTTGGCGCGCAAATTCCCCTCGAACAAGGCCAAGACGGGCTGCTCCAGCCCCGTTTGCTTTCTCAATTCCTGCACACTGGCCAGCGCGGCCGCGATACCGTCCTGATCCTTGGCCAGCAATCCCCGCGTCAAATCATGGATGGGCTGGCATTCCTGCATGGCCAGTATCTGCTGGGGCGACAGCTTGTCGACCAGTTCGCCCGTGGAAAAATGATCTTCCAGCATGGCCAAGAAAGCGTCAAAAGGCTGGTCTGCGGCAAAGAGTTTTTCCGCTTCGGCCCGCAGCGCAGGGTGGGCCTGGGGTCCCGGCCGCGGCAGCAGCGCCGCCTGCGCCAGCACGCGCTCGAGCGGGGACGCATCGGCCGCCAGCGGACGGGGCCGGTAGGCGGACAAGGTGTAGGTGGCCGGTGCGCCCGCCGTCATGGCGCTGATGCGGAACTGCCGCGTCACCGTGCCGCCCACCTCCTGGTAGTGCAAGGTGAAGGTGGCGGGAATGCGCTTGCCGTCGGCCAGCATCTTCAGCACCAGCGGGTGGCCGCCCCAGGTGTAACGCAGGAACTGGGCAAACGCCGTCGCGTCGTCGCCGCTGACGGGACTGCCGGCGATGCCCAGGCGCAGCAGGGGCTGCCCGTCAAGCGACCACAGCACGGCGCCGTCGAGTACTTGAGGCACGAGCGCGCCATGCCGCTTGCCAGCGAGCACGGACAGCGATTGCTCCTCGTACACGGGCGGCGTGACGTGAGCTTGCAAGCCGCCAGCCTCAAGCGCGCCGGCCATGCCCTTGCGGTGGCCGATCTCGATATGGCGGAAGCCTGCCACGTCGAACAGCGAATACGTTTCGTAGGTGGACGCCGCCATATCGACCGCGTGGCGGCGGCGCGTGGCAAAGTCAAACACGGACAAACTCTTGCCATCGCGCACGCTCACGTAATGGGGACCCAGCACGACATCGCTTTCCTGCGTATCGCGCGCCGGCAAGCTGGTTTTCACGCCGGGCTGGTTGACGCGCTCGGTCGTCACCGTAACGTGGAACGCGACGCTGGCCTGGGCCGCGCTGACGCCCAGGAAGAGAATGGCGGCCACGCTGGCGCGGCGCAAGGCGGGAACAAGAGTCATGGAGGGTGATGCGGTCGAGAAATGCTGATTCTAAGGCAAAGCGCGCGCTTGTCCCGTTTTGCTGGCAAGCATAAAAAAAGACAGCCGCAGCTGTCTTTTCTGTTGTACCTCAATACCGGTTACGACATGTGCTGGCCGCCGTTGATCGAGATATTCGCGCCCGTGACGAACGCCGCTTCATCGGAAGCCAGGTAGGCCACCAGGCCGGCCACTTCTTCCGGCTTGCCCAGGCGCGCCATCGGAATTTGCGGGATGATTTTGCTGTCGAGCACTTCCTGCGGAATCGCCATGACCATCTTGGTGCCGATGTAGCCCGGCGAGATGGTGTTGACGGTGACGTTCTTGCGCGCCACTTCCAGCGCCAGCGACTTGGTGAAACCGTGCATGCCGGCTTTCGCGGCCGAATAGTTGGTCTGGCCGAAGGCACCCTTCTGGCCATTCACGGACGAGATATTGATGATACGACCCCAGCCGCGTTCCACCATGCCGTCGCAGACGGGCTTGGTCATGTTGAACACGGAATCAAGGTTGGTGCCCATCACGGCATCCCAGTTCGGCTTGTCCATCTTCTTGAACGTCATGTCGCGCGTGATGCCGGCGTTATTCACCAGCACGTCGACAGGACCGATTTCCGCTTCCACGGCCGCCACGCAGGCCGCTGCCGAATCGTAGTCGGCCACGTCGCACGGATACGCCTTGAAGTCATAGCCCATGTCCTTCGTCGTCGCCAGCCAGTCAGCGACCTTCGGATTGCCTGGGGAATATGTGGTCACCACGCGATAGCCGAGCGCCGCCAGCTTGAAACACACCGCTTCGCCCAGACCGCCCATGCCACCAGTTACCAATGCAACTCTTGCCATTTTTCATCCCCTCAGTGTCGTTCTGTTGCTAAAAAGTTAATTATTTAAATACAGCGATCCAAAACTGCCGCATGACGGCGGCGTACCGCACCGTACCAGGCCGCCACGCATTGCGCGTAACGGCCCAAGTCCGGTGTCAGCGATTAATCACGCTCAATTGCGAGAGCGACGCCCATGCCGCCGCCGATGCACAGCGCTGCCAGGCCTTTCTTGGCGTCGCGGCGTATCATTTCGTGGATCAGGGTGACCAGGATGCGCGCGCCCGAGGCGCCGATCGGGTGGCCGATGGCAATCGCGCCGCCGTTCACGTTGATCTTGCTGGTATCCCAGCCCATTTCCTTGTTGACGGCAATCGCTTGCGCGGCAAACGCTTCGTTGATTTCCATCAAGTCCAGCTCTTCATGCGTCCAGCCCGCTTTTTTCAGGCACAGGCGCGAAGCGGAGACGGGGCCCATGCCCATGACGGCCGGATCCAGGCCCGACGAGGCGTAGGCCTTGATGCGTGCCAGCGGCTTCAAGCCCAGTTCCTTCGCTTGCGAAGCGGACATCATGATGACGGCGGCGGCGCCATCGTTCAGGCCGGAAGCATTGCCGGCCGTGACGGTGCCATCCTTGGCGAACGCGGGGCGCAGGCCGGCCAGCGATTCCAGGGTCGAACCGGGCTTGATGTATTCGTCGCTGTCGAAGACGACGGTGCCTTTTTTGTTGGCGATTTCCAGCGGCAGGATTTCATCCTTGAACTTGCCCGCCTTTTGCGCCGCTTCCGCCTTCAGTTGCGACTGCAGCGCGAATTCATCCTGCTCGGCGCGCGTCACTTCGTATTTCTTGGCGACGTTTTCCGCCGTGATGCCCATGTGGTACTGGTTGTACACGTCCCACAGGCCATCGACGATCATGGTGTCGATCATCTTGAAGTCGCCCATGCGGAAGCCGTCGCGCGAGCCGTTCATCGCGTGCGGCGAGGCGCTCATGTTTTCCTGGCCGCCGGCGATGATGATGTTGGCGTCGCCGCACTTGATCGCTTGTGCCGCCAGGTGCGTGGCCTTCAGGCCGCTGCCGCAGACCTTGTTGATGGTGAAAGCCGGGATGGCGCTGGGCAAGCCAGCCTTGATGACGGCCTGGCGCGCGGCGTTCTGGCCGACGGCAGCCGTCAGCACCTGGCCCAGGATCGCTTCGCCGATCAGGTTCGGGTCGATGCCGGTTTGTGCCAGCAAGCCCTTGATTACATGCGCGCCCAGTTCGGACGCAGGAATCTTGGCCAGACTGCCACCGAATTTGCCGACTGCGGTACGGCCGGCGGCCACGATTACGACATCATCCATTTATTTCTCCGATATGCTGGCCACGAGGGCCAAGGTCAAGGTGCTAATAGAATCCAATTGGAATCCAGTGAATCCGGGAAGACACAGCAAGCTGCGTTTCATTCTAGCGCGGCATGCGCCGCAGTTCCAGCGCCGCACCGCTGGCGGCGGCGATGACAGCCTGCTTGCGGTGGCGGCGGGCAACCTGGCGCGGCGGATAGCCGCTGCCGGGCCGCAAAACGCTTACGCCTGGCGCGCAGGACGCGTGTTTTTATTTTTATCATACCCTTCATCGGCGCCGCCGAAAGTGGTTTTTAGAAAATTATTGAAGGGAATAATCAGGGGCACGGGCGTTTGCTTTACCACCTGCAACAGCTCGCCAAATTTTTGACGCGATGCAGCAAACTCACCCTTTGTCACAGTGTCGAATTTCTCTTGGGTTTCTTGAGCAACATCCTTTGCCTGGCGGCCATATGCACCGATGCGTTCGATGGCCAGTTGCGACTGCGTGCGCGACAGTTGCAGCAGCGCTTGCGGATCCTTCACGGACAGCAGCTGATTGCCCGCTACCGTAGCGGCAGCCAGCGCCGTGCGGGCCGCATCGATCTGCAAGTCCAGCACGCTGGCACCGCTGTCGACGGCGGCCTGGGCATACGCTTGCGCAGCGATCAATTGTGCTTCCACCACGGCCTTGCCGGCCAGTGCCCATTGTTCGGAAAATGAAAACATGTCGTTCCTCCCCAAAGAGTAGGCGACGCCATGTTGCGCCGCACAGTACTCAACTGTAAGCGGTGGTTCATTGCTGAACCTTGATATTTATCAAGCTTTCCTGTTGGTTTGTTTCCAACTCAACGTTGATCAGGACAACAACTTGATACCATCGAGCGACGCCGCGCACTGTTCGCGTATCACGCTGACGAAATCGCGCACGTACGCCTTGTCCTGCAACGGCTCCGGCACGGACACATACAGGTCGCTCCACAAGCCGTGCTCGCCCACCGGGCGCGCCACCACATAATCGTAATCGACGTAATTCTTGATGGCCCAGTTCGGCAAGGCGGCGATGCCGCGCCGGCTCGCCACCAGCTGCAGCACGGCCACCGTCAGTTCCGCCGTGCGGCGTTCAAACTGGATGCCGGCCGGCCGCAGCACTTCGCGGATCAGGTCGATACGCTCTTCCGGCACGGGATAGGTGATCAAAGTCTCGCCCGTAAAATCGCTTGCCGCGAGGCGGCGCTGCGCCTGCAGCCGGTGCTTCTGCGCCATCACCACCAGCATTTCAAAACGGAACAGGGGAAACACGGTGAAATCGGGGCCATACGGCGAGCCGATCACGAGATCGGCCTCGCCCGAGCGCAGCAAGTCCGCCGGTTCGCTGTGAAAGCCGGAGACAAGATCGATCTCCACTTCCGGCCAGCGCTGGCGGAACGCATCCATCACGGGCATGAGCCAGTCGAAACAGGTATGGCATTCGAGCGCCACGCGCAGCTGTCCCTTGTCGCCCTGCGACAAACGCGCCACGTCGCGCTCGGCCAGCTCGATCTCGGGCAGCAGCTTGTCGGCCAGCTCCAGCAGCCGGCTGCCCGTGGCCGTAAACGCGATCGGCATCGACTTGCGCTCGAACAAGGGCGCCTTGTAGCGCTCTTCCAGCAAACGGATCTGGTGCGACAGCGCCGACTGGGTCAAATTGAGCAGTTGCGCGGCGCGCACCAGGCTGCCGGAGGAACGCAGGGCACTCAGGGTGCGCAGGTGGCGGATTTCTAGCATCGGGGAAATGACGTCTTTGCGTGAATTATTTTCATGTTATTCGACAAAATGTTTCGTTTTGATTATAGACCAAGTTGCCGCACACTCTAGCGCATTCACATTAAATCTCGATGACATCATGCCCATTCGTACCCACATCCTTGGCTTTCCCCGTATCGGCGCCGCGCGCGAACTGAAACGGGCGCTGGAAAGCCACTGGCGCGGCGAAGTCTCCGAGGCGGCCCTGGAAGCGACGGGCCGGCAACTGCGCGCGCGCCACTGGGCCCTGCAAAGGGACGCGGGCCTGGCCTGCGTCACCGTGGGCGACTTCGCCTTCTACGACCAGGTGGCCAGCCATATACAGCTGCTGGGCTGCGAACCGGCGCGTTTCCACTTTACGCCGGAGCAATCGCCGCTGGCGCGCTATTTCACGATGGCACGCGGCGCAGACGCGCACGCGGAACACGCGGACTGCGGCCACGCGCACCATGCACACGCCGCAGGCACTGCCGCGCTGGAAATGACCAAGTGGTTTGACACCAATTACCATTACCTGGTGCCCGAATTATCGCCGCAGACGCAATTTTCTCTGGCGTGCGAGCGGCTGCTGGCGGAAGTGGCCGAGGCACAGGCGCTGGGCCACGAGGTCAAGGCGGCCCTGATCGGCCCCCTCACCTTCCTGTGGCTGGGCAAGGAAAAGACGCCGGGCTTCGAGCGCCTGGCCCTGCTGGAACAGTTGCTGCCCGTCTACGGCGCCCTGCTCGACCGCCTGAAACAACAAGGCGTGGCCTGGGTGCAGCTCGACGAACCGATCCTGGGCCTGGACTTGCCCAATGCCTGGCGCAGCGCCTTCGAAAGCGCCTACTGGCAGCTGAACCAGGTGGGCGTGAATATCCTGCTGGCCACGTATTTCTCGCCGCTGGAAGAAAACCTCAGCCTGACGTGCCGCCTGCCCGTGGCCGGCCTGCACGTGGACGGCATCCGCGCGCCGCATGAATTGATCAGCGTGACGGACTGGCTGCCCGCGCATAAAGTCCTGTCGATCGGCATCGTCGACGGGCGCAACATCTGGCGCACCGACCTCGATGCGGCCCTGGCCGTGCTGCAGCCGCTGGCGGCCAAGCGCAACGGCCAGCTGTGGCTGGCGCCGTCATGCTCCTTGCTGCACGTGCCGTTCAGCCTGGAAGCGGAAACGGCGCTCGATGGCGACATCAAGAGCTGGCTGGCGTTTGCCACCGAGAAATTGACGGAAATTGCGCTGCTGAAAGGTGCGCTGGAAGGCCATCCCGACGATACCGCGCTGGCGAGGTCCCGCCGGGCCATCGCCAGCCGCCGCGCCAGCCCCCGCGTGCACCGTGCGGCGGTCGCGCAGCGCCTGCAGACGCTGTCTCCCACCGTCGACCGCCGCGATTCCGGCTTCCCGCAGCGCCAGGCCATGCAACGCGCGCGCCTGCGCCTGCCCGACTTTCCCACGACAACCATCGGCTCCTTCCCGCAGACGGCGGCCATCCGCGCCGCCCGCGCCAGCCATCAACGGGGCGAACTGGCCGTGGACGAGTATGAACGGCAGATGCGCGCCGAAATCGCCCACGCCGTGGCACGCCAGGAAGCGCTGGGCCTGGACGTGCTCGTGCATGGCGAAGCGGAACGCAAGGACATGGTCGAATATTTCGGCGAGCAGCTCGACGGGTTCGCCTTCACGCGCCACGGCTGGGTGCAATCGTACGGCTCGCGCTGCGTGAAACCGCCCGTCATCTACGGCGACGTGCAGCGCCCGGCCGCCATGACCGTCGCATGGACGGTGCACGCGCAAAGCCTGACGGATAAACCCATGAAAGGCATGCTGACGGGGCCCGTCACGCTCTTGCAATGGTCGTTCGCGCGCGACGACCAGCCGCGCGCCACGACGGCGCTGCAGATCGCCCTGGCCATCCGCGATGAGGTGCAAGACCTGGAAGCGGCCGGCATCGGCATCATCCAGATCGACGAGCCGGCCATCCGCGAAGGCTTGCCGCTGCGCCGCGGCCAGTGGGATGCCTGCCTGGACTGGGCCACGCGCGCCTTCCGCATCGCCGCTTCCGTGGTCAAGGACACGACGCAGATCCACACCCACATGTGCTACGCCGAGTTCAACGACATCCTGCCGCAGATCGCCGCCATGGATGCGGACGTCATCACGATAGAAACGAGCCGCTCGGACATGCAGCTGCTGACGGGCTTTGGCCAGTTCCAGTATCCGAACGAAATCGGCCCCGGCGTGTACGACATCCACTCGCCGCGCATCCCCACGACCGTCGACATGGTGAAATTGCTGCAAAAAGCCAGCGCGGTCATTCCGTCAGCCAATTTATGGGTGAACCCGGACTGCGGCTTGAAGACGCGGGGCTGGACGGAAACGGAGGCGGCCCTGAAAAATATGGTGGCGGCGGCGCGCCAGATGCGCGCGGCTTGACCCAGGAACAGCGCCGTCAGGGCGCATGTTGGGCTGCTTTCGGGGCGCCGCCCGTTTTTTTTGACCTGAAGTAGGTGTTGCCCTGCGGAATAGCACACTCCAGGCCCCTGATGCTGATTTTTTTGCAGTAGAATGCAAGAAATTTACTGCTCCCATTGTTGCCGTACGGAACATCTGGCCTGCCGCAGTTTCACTTTGATAAATGTTTATGTCCAAAAGCCCGTCGCAGAAGCCTATCGAAATCAAGATTTCCACCGTCGTTGCCGTTTCCGCCATCATGCATAGCGCCGATACGCAGGCACTCGATGCCGCCTTGCGCGACATGACGGGGGGCGTGGCCGATTTTTTCGAGGACGACCTGGCCGTGCTGGACGTGGCCGATTTGCCGCCTGGCAGCACGCCCATCGACTGGGCCGGCCTCGTGGCCCTGCTGAAAAAATACCGTTTGAATGCCGTGGCCGTGCGCAATGCGCCGGCCGACATGCATGACGCCATCCTGGCGCAAGGCCTGAGCCTCGACAGCGGCAAGACGCGCGACGATGCGCCGCCCAAGGATGGCCCCAAGGATTCCGCCACGGCCGCCGCCCAGTCGGGCGCCGAAGCGCAAGTGATGGTGATCGACACGCCCGTGCGTGCCGGCCAGCGCATTTACGCGCGCGGCTGCGACCTGATCATCACCGCCGTCGTCAACAATGGCGCCGAAATCATCGCCGACGGCAGCATCCACGTGTATTCCTCGCTGTACGGCCGCGCGCTGGCCGGCGCCTCGGGCAATCCCCAGGCGCGCATCTTCGCGCTGGCCATGGAACCGGAACTGGTCTCGATCGCCGGCGTGTACCGCACGTTCGAGGATGGTTTCCCCCCGGAAATGGCGCGCGGACCCGCGCAAATTCGTTTGGCTGGAGACAGAATCGATATACACTCTGTCAATCCGGTCACTCCCGTGAACCGCTCTTAAGCTGCACAATTCAAGAGATATCTGAAAAGGATTATTTGTGGCAAGAATTATTGTTGTGACGTCCGGCAAGGGCGGTGTCGGCAAGACGACCTCTAGCGCCAGTTTTTCCACTGGCCTGGCCATGCGCGGCCACAAGACAGCCGTGCTCGACTTCGACGTGGGCCTGCGCAACCTCGACCTGATCATGGGTTGCGAGCGCCGCGTCGTCTACGACCTGATCAATGTGATCAATAAAGAAGCGACCCTGAACCAGGCCTTGATCAAGGACAAACACTGCGACAACCTGTTCATCCTGCCCGCGTCGCAAACGCGCGACAAGGATGCCTTGTCGGAAGAAGGCGTGGAACGCGTGTTGAACGACCTGATCAACATGGGTTTCGAGTTCATCATCTGCGATTCGCCGGCCGGCATCGAGCATGGCGCGCTGATGGCGCTGACCTTTGCCGACGAAGCCATCATCGTCACCAACCCGGAAGTGTCGTCGGTGCGCGATTCGGACCGCATCCTGGGCATCCTGCAAGCCAAGTCGCGCCGCGCGCAGACGGGCGGCGAGCCCGTCAAGGAACATTTGCTGATCACCCGCTACTCGCCGAAACGCGTGGAATCGGATGAAATGCTGTCCTACCAGGACGTGCAGGAAATCCTGCGCATCCCGCTGGTGGGCATCATTCCGGAATCGGAACAAGTGCTGGCCGCCTCGAACCAGGGCAACCCGGCCATCCATTTCACGGGCACGGACGTGGCGCAAGCCTATGAAGACGTGGTCTCGCGTTTCCTCGGCGAAGAGGTCGAGTTGCGCTTTACCAACTATGAAAAGCCTGGATTACTCCAGCGCATTTTTGGGGCGAAGTGATATGGCCTTGCTTTCTTTCCTGTTCCCCCCCAAGCCGAAGACGGCCACCGCGGCCAAGGAACGCCTGCAAATCATCATCGCCCGCGAACGCAGCGGACGCGATGGTCCGGACTTCCTGCCCGCCCTGCACAAGGAATTGATCGCCGTCATTTCCAAGTACACCAAGGTGAATGCCGACGACATCAAAATCTCGCTGGACCGCCAGGGCAACCTGGAAGTCCTCGACGTCAACGTGGTGCTGCCGGACGCCTGATTTTTAATCCGGCCTGACCGTGAGCAATTCCTGCGCCACCGCGGCGCAGGCGTTCACGTGCTGGTTGCCGATCTGGCGGAATACGGCGTAGCCGATGGCTGCCGCCACCGCCTGGCCGGCAAACGGCACGAAGCGCGCCACCTGCTTGGTGGCAATCTTGACGCCACTGCGCTTGAGCAGGTGGAGGATCAGTTCGCGCGACACCAGTTTTCCCACCAGCATGCCGCCCATGCCCACCGCCGCGCGGTAGGCCATCATCTTGAACTGCGGGTTCAGGCGCTCGATCTGCTCGGGCGTGAGGCCGAATTCGTGGTTGATATCGTTGATCAGCATGGAAAACAGGCCGACATCCGACATCAGGTCGATGCCGGGAATAGGAATGGCCGAGGCGCCGGCCGACATCATGGCGCGCCGCTGCACCAGGCGCCGGCAACGTTCGCGCACTTGCTCGATTTCCGCATGACTGGCCGGTATCAGGGTCCAATCGGTAGTGCTCTTGTCTGGCATGGCCGCTTCTCCGCTGGTAGGGGGTAGATGAACAAGTGTAACGTAAAGGCCTGCGCTGCCGATTTCACTGGACACAGTTGCAATCTCTGTTATATTTCACTTGAGCATTCCTTAACATTACGATAAGCAGAGCGGACCGTCTGTTTGTTGCTACACACTCCAGCCCATTATGCGAATTGCCGTACTCGATAGCGACCATAGCCAGGCAGAACTGATCTGCCAGGTGCTCACCGCCGCCGGCCACGCTTGCCACGAGTTTCAGAGTGGCAAGGAAATGCTGGGGCAATTGCGCAAGGACAGTTGCGACATGCTTATCCTCGACTGGCATGTGAGCGATCTGGACGGCGCCGAAGTCTTGCGCCGTGCCCGGGAAAAACTGGCGCCCAAGGCGCCCGTGTTGTTTATGACCAACAGTTCCGGCGAGGACGACGTGGTGGCGGGCATGACGGCAGGCGCCGACGACTACATGATCAAGCCCCTGCGGCGCAGCGAACTGACCTTGCGCACCCAGGCGCTGCTGCGCGTGGCCTACCCGGCCCAGAATGGCGCCGAAAACTTGCAGTTCGGTCATTACACATTTGAAACCCGCCCCGGCCGGCTGCTGAAGGATGGCGAAGTGCTGGACGTGACGCACAAGGAATTCGCCCTGGCGCTGCTGTTTTTCCGCAACCTGGGCCGCCCCCTGTCGCGCGCCTACATCCACGAAGCCGTGTGGCAACGCGACACGGCCCTGCCCTCGCGCACCATGGATACCCACGTTTCGCGCGTGCGCAACAAGCTGCAGCTGAAACCGGAACACGGCTACCGCCTCGTGCCCGTCTACAGTTATGGTTACCGTCTGGAAAAACTGGGCGGCTGAACGGCGGCAAACGGCTGACCTGCTCAAAGCGCGGGCACAAAGCGTTATAATGTCGGCATAAGTCATCCCAACAGCCCTGAAATGCAACTGCTCGCCGTCGGTCTCAACCATACCACCGCCCCAGTGTCGCTCCGCGAACAGCTGGCGTTTGCGCCTGAGCATCTGGGTTCGGCGGTGATGGCGGCGCGTACCTGGTTCCAGCGCATCGATCTGCGCGACAACGACGAAGCGGCCATCCTCTCGACCTGCAACCGCACGGAACTGTATGCGGCCAGCCATGTGCCGAACCCGCTCGACGCGGGCGCGCATTTCCTGGCCGACTACCACAAGCTCAACTACAGCGAGCTGCGCCCCCACTTATATATGCTGCCGCAGCACGATGCCGTGCGCCACACCTTCCGCGTCGCCTCCGGGCTCGATTCGATGGTGCTGGGCGAAACGCAGATCCTGGGGCAGATCAAGGACGCCATCCGCACGGCCGACGAGGCGGGCGGCCTGGGCACGTATCTGCACCAGTTGTTCCAGCGCAGCTTTTCGGTGGCCAAGGAAGTGCGCAGCAGCACGGAAATCGGCGCCCACAGCGTGTCCATGGCGGCCGCCGCCGTGCGCCTGTCGCAACGCATCTTCGACAAGATCGCCGAACAGAATGTGCTGTTCATCGGCGCCGGCGAAATGATCGAACTGTGCGCCACCCACTTTGCCGCACAAAATCCGAAAAGCATCACGATTGCCAACCGCACCATGGAGCGCGGCGAGGAACTCGCGCACCGCTTCAACGGCACGGCCATCCGCCTGGCGGACCTGCCGGAAAAGCTGCACCAGTTCGACATCGTCATCTCGTGCACGGCATCGTCCTTGCCGCTGCTGGGCCTGGGCCTGGTCGAGCGCGCCATCAAGGCGCGCCGCCACAAGCCCATGTTCATGGTCGACCTGGCCGTGCCGCGCGACATCGAGGCGGAAGTGGGCCGTTTGAACGACGTCTTCCTGTACACGGTCGACGACCTGGGCAAGGTCGTGCAGACGGGCCTGGAAAGCCGGCAAGCGGCCGTGGCGCAAGCCGAAGCCATCATCGAGACGCGCGTGCAATCGTTCATGAGCTGGGTCGACGACCGCGCCATGGTGCCCGTCATCCAGCATTTGCATGAAAACAGCGAATCCTTGCGCCTGATGGAAGTGGAACGGGCGCGCAAGATGCTGGCCAAGGGTGCCGACATCGACGCCGTGCTCGAAGCGCTGTCGAAAGGCTTGACGGCCAAGTTCCTGCACGGCCCGCAGCAGGCGCTGCACCATGCGCAAGGCGACGAGCGCAAGCAGCTGGTCACCCTGCTGCCGAAACTGTTCCGCCCCCGCCGTTAGCGCAGCCCCGCTGGCCGCCCGCGCGGCCGCCCCCTGCCCGCCTGCCGGGCTTGCATCATCCCTACACTCTTTTTACCGCGAATCGCTATGAAACCATCCATGCTGGCCAAACTCGATCAACTGGCGAACCGCCTGGTCGAACTCGACGAACTGCTGATGCACCCGGACGCCACGTCGAACATGGACAGCTACCGCAAGATGACGCGCGAGCACGCCGAACTGGGCCCGCTGGTGGCCCTGTACCGTTCCTACCAGGAAGCGGGCAACGATATTGCGACAGCGCAAGAGATGCTGTCCGATCCGGACATGAAGGAATTCGCCCAGGAAGAGATCGAGGCAGCCAAGGCCACCATGGCGCAGCTGGAACGGGAACTGCAGACCATGCTGCTGCCGAAGGATGTCAACGACGAGCGCAATATCTTCCTGGAAATTCGTGCGGGCACGGGCGGCGACGAATCGGCCCTGTTCGCCGGCGATTTGTTGCGCATGTACACGCGCTTTGCCGAGCGCAACCGCTGGCAGGTGGAACTCGTGTCGTCGTCGGACTCCGACCTGGGCGGCTACCGCGAGGTGATCGTGCGTATCGTCGGCAATGGCGCGTATTCGAAGCTGAAATTCGAGTCGGGCGGCCACCGCGTGCAGCGCGTGCCGGCCACGGAAACGCAGGGCCGCATCCACACCTCCGCCTGCACGGTGGCCGTGATGCCGGAAGCGGACGAAGTGGAAGACGTCAACATCAACCCGGCCGACCTGCGCATCGACACCTACCGCGCCTCGGGCGCGGGCGGACAGCACATCAACAAGACGGATTCGGCCGTGCGCATCACCCACTTGCCGACCGGCATCGTCGTCGAATGCCAGGATGACCGCAGCCAGCACAAGAACAAGGCGCAGGCGATGAAAGTGCTGGCCGCGCGCATCAAGGACGTGCAATTGCGCGAACAGCAGTCGAAGGAAGCGGCCACGCGCAAGAGCCTGATCGGCTCGGGCGACCGCAGCGAGCGCATCCGCACGTATAACTTCCCGCAAGGCCGCCTGACGGACCACCGCATCAACCTGACGTTATATAAACTGGATTTCATCATGGATGGGGATTTGACGGAACTGACGAATGCCTTGGCGGCGGAGCACCAGGCGGAGCTGCTTGCCGCGCTGGGCGATTAAAAAGCGTCCATGGCGGCGTTGCATCGCCTGGCCGTACATTCGTACTGCCTGCGGCGCTGCGCCTTGCCCTGAACACTTTTTAAAGCGCCCAGCCAGATCAAGGGTTTAAGTAGCGGCTAAGCAATAAAAATCCGGCCTTGTGCGAAAATGACCAGCTCGATTCCATCCACCTCACCGTGTCGCCCATGAAAAATTCACGCACCGTCCTCCTGTCGATCGCCGCCCTGTGTTTCCTGATGCTGGGCGTGGCCATGTATTTACAGCATGCCATGAACATGGCGCCGTGCCCGCTGTGCGTGATCCAGCGCTACCTGTTCCTCGCCATCGGCGTCGCCTGCCTGGCGGGCGCCGCCGCCCACCGCCCGAAAATCGGCGCCGGCATCGGCGTGCTGGCGGCCCTGGGCGGCCTGGGCGTGGGCGCCAAGCATCTGTACGTGCTGGCCAACCCCGGCTTCTCCTGCGGCATCGACCCGGTGGAAACGGCGCTGAACAAGATTTTCACGGCCGAACTCATGCCCTTCATGTTTGAATCGTATGGCGCCTGCGAAAATGCCGGCGAGCCGTTTTTCGGCCTGTCCATCCCGCAATGGGCGTTCATCTGGTTTGCCATTTTTACCGTAGGCCTGCTGTGGACACTGCTGCGCCGCAAGAAATAATAGACTATTCATGCCAGAAACACTGATACCCGCCGGCAGCACTGTCGGCGCCCTGCAAATCCGTCCGCTGCTCGATCCGCTCGACAACCGCATCCTGCTGGGCCACGCGCTGGGCCTGTCGCGCGTCTCGCTGATCACGCAATCGGAGCGAGTGCTCACTAACGAAGAAATCCAGCGTCTGTCAGTCTTGCTGGCGCGCCGCCTGCAAGGCGAGCCGATCGCCTACATCGTCGGCCAGCGCGAATTCTTCGGCTTGCCCTTTGAAGTCAACGAGGCCGTGCTGATCCCCCGCCCCGACACGGAAGTGCTGGTGGAACTGGCGCTCGAACGCCTGCCGCCCGGCGGCCGGGTGCTCGACATGGGCACGGGCAGCGGCGCCATCGCCGTCGCCCTGGCCTACACGCGGCCGGACGCCGTCGTCACGGCCCTGGACGTGAGCAGCGCGGCGCTGGCCGTGGCGCGCCGCAATGCCAGCGCCAACGGCGTCAACATCACCTTCATGGCCAGCGACTGGTTCGAGGCGCTGGGCACGGAAAAATTCGACCTGATCGTCTCGAATCCCCCCTACATCGCCAGCGGCGACCGCCACCTGGCCGAGGGCGACCTGCGCTTCGAACCGGCCGGCGCGCTGACCGACCATGCGGATGGCCTGTCGGCCCTGCGCACCATCGTGGCCGGCGCGGCGCGCCACCTGGCGACGGGCGCCTGGCTGCTGATGGAACACGGCTATGACCAGGCGGCCCAGGTGCGCGAGCTGCTGGCCGCTGCCAACTACAACAAAGTGCAAAGCTGGCGCGACCTGGCCGGCATCGAAAGAGTCAGCGGCGCCCGCCTGGGCTGACCGCGCCATCTGCGCAAAGCTTGACCCGGCGGCGCGCCAGATCCCCCCGCAGTTTGTTAAAATATCAAGCGAATTCCTGACCGAAGCGCCGCCCCCCTTGCCCGGGGCGGACGCTGGCGACGCGGCGTTTTTTGGGCCGGCGCCGACGCATTTGCCAAAATTCGGTTAATCTCAGCACAAAT
Source organism: Janthinobacterium sp. GW460-12-1-14-LB5 (assembly GCF_059423585.1). Lineage (NCBI taxonomy): Bacteria > Pseudomonadati > Pseudomonadota > Betaproteobacteria > Burkholderiales > Oxalobacteraceae > Janthinobacterium > Janthinobacterium sp. GW460-12-1-14-LB5. The sequence goes on from NZ_JBWKYD010000008.1 coordinate 195,598, forward strand.
TATTTATATGCTGCACAAGAAAGGAAGCTCAAATTGCCCAACCTGTTGACTCGCCGCCTGGCATTGCTGACCGAAGATGCCAACCGCGCGCTGCTGGGCGGCTTGCGCGGCATCGAGCGTGAAACCCTGCGCGTCGACCATGCCGGCCATCTGGCTTCCACGCCGCACCCCGCCGCCCTGGGCTCGGCGCTGACGCACCCTGAAATCACCACCGACTACGCCGAAGCGCTGCTCGAATTCATCACCCCGGCCGAAACCGACATCGCCACGACATTAAGCAAGCTGGATACCGTGCACCGCCATGCCTACAGCCGCCTCGGCGACGAGTTGCTGTGGAGCCAGTCGATGCCCTGCCAGCTGCCGCCCGAGGAAGATATCGAGATCGCCAACTACGGCACGTCGAACATGGGCATGCTCAAGCACGTCTACCGGCGCGGCCTGGCCTTGCGCTACGGCAAAGCCATGCAATGCATCGCCGGCATCCATTACAACTATTCGCTCGACGAGCAGCTGTGGCAAGTGCTGGCCAGCCATCCGGACACCAGCGCCAGCCCGGCGCACGCAACCGCCACGCCGAAAGACGTGCAGTCGGAAAGCTATCTGGCGACGATCCGCAATTTCCGCCGCTACAGCTGGCTCTTGATGTACCTGTTCGGCGCTTCGCCGGCGCTTTCCAGTGGTTTCCTGCGCGGCCGCGCGCACAAGCTCGACACCTTGTCCGACGACACCCTGTTCCTCCCGTACGCCACCAGCCTGCGCATGAGCGACCTCGGCTACCAGAACGATGCCCAGTCCGGCCTGCGTCCGCACGAAAACAGCCTCGATGATTACGTCAACGCCCTGACGCACGCCGTCAACGACCCGTATCCGCCGTACGCGGCGCTGGGCACAAAGAAGGATGGCGAGTGGATACAATTGTCCACCAATGTGCTGCAGATCGAAAATGAGTACTATTCGACCATCCGCCCGAAACGCGTGATCCGCACGGGCGAGCGCCCCATCCAGGCCCTGTGCCTGCGCGGTGTGCAATACATCGAAGTGCGCTGCATGGATGTCGACCCGTTCGAACCGGTCGGCATCAGCCTGGAAACGGGCCGCTTCCTCGACGCCTTCCTGCTGTTCTGCGCGCTCGACGACAGCGCGCCTATTTCCGCCGAGCAAAGCGCCTGCTACACGCACAATTTCGCCCGCACCGTCAAGGAAGGCCGCAAGCCGGGCTTGAGCCTGCGCCGCGACGGCGAAGAGATCGGCTTGCAGGCGTGGGGCGAGGAATTGCTGGCGCGTATCGCGCCCGTGGCGGCCTTGCTCGACGCGCGCCAGGGCGGCACGCAGCATGCGGACAGCCTGGCGGCGCAAGCCCGTAAACTGGCCGACCCGGACGCGACGCCATCGGCGAAGGTCTTGGCCGAACTGCGCGCCAACGGCGGCTCGTTTGCCGCCTTCGGCCTGCGCCAGAGCGAACGCCACGCCGCCTGGTTCCGCGCGCATCCGCCCACACCCGGGCAAAGCGCGTATTTCGACCAGCTGGCGGAAAGCTCTCTGGCCGAGCAGCGCGCCATGGAAGCGGCGCCCGCCGGCAGCTTCGACGACTTCGTCGCCGCCTACCGCGCCAGCACCCTGTGCTCGCATACCTGACCTTGCGCAAAACGCCCCGATGCTGACCTTCTATAATGAATTGCACGGCCAGCACCGGGGCCGCTTCGAGATGTTTCGCGGCACCATGGTGCCCTGCTTCGAGACGCCGGAGCGGGCCGACATGGTGGTGGCCGAACTGGGACGGCGCAACCTGGGCCGCATCGTCACGCCGCACGGCGTGCCGCTGACGTCGCTGGAACGCATCCACACGCCCCGCTACCTGCATTTCCTGCGCCACGCCTGGCACGACTGGCTGGCGCTCGACCCGGATAACGCCAACAAGGATGCCTTGCCATCCGTGTGGCCCGTGCGCACCTTGCGCAGCGACATCGAACCGGACGACTTCACGGCCAAGCTGGGCCTGTACTCGATGGACAACGGCACGCCGCTGACGGCCGGCACGTGGACGGCGGCCAAGACGGGCGCCGACTGCGCCGTCAATGCGGCCCATGCGCTGCGCCTGGGCGAGCGGGCCACGTTTGCCCTGACGCGCCCGCCGGGCCACCATGCGGGCAGCGATTTCTTCGGCGGCTACTGTTTTCTCAACAACGCGGCCCTGGCCGCGCAGCATTTGCTCGACGACGGCGCGCGCAAGGTCGCCATCCTCGACATCGATTACCACCACGGCAACGGCACGCAAAGCATCTTTTACGGACGCGACGACGTGCTGTTCGCCTCCATCCACGCCGATCCGCGCAGCGAATACCCGTTTTATCTGGGCCACGCCGACGAGACGGGAAGCGGCGCGGGGCTCGGCTACAACGTCAATCTGCCGCTGCCGGCCGGCAGCACCACGGCCAGCTGGTTCGCCGCGCTGGAGACGGCTTGCCTGCGCATCAAGATGTACGCGCCCGACGCGCTGGTGGTGTCGCTCGGTGTCGACACCTTCGTGGGCGACCCGCTGTCGCATTTCTCGCTGCAAAGCGGCGACTACCTGCGCGTGGGCGAACGCCTGGCGCATCTGAACCTGCCCACAGCCTTCATCCTCGAAGGGGGCTATGCGGTAAAGGAAATCGGCATCAATGTCGTCAATGTGCTCGAAGGTTTCGAGACGGCGGACTAAACCGGCCTACATATTCCTGAACAAGGCCATGAACGGCTGGCTCACGGCCAGGGTTTCCGGCCGCGTTTTCAGGCGCAAGGCGCCACGGCCCACCTCGTCGCGCGTGACAGACGCCACCATCTTCATGTTGACGATGGTGGAGCGGTGGATCTGCTTGAAAATGGCCGGGTCGAGCACGTCGAGCAGTTCGCGGATCGGCTTGCGCAGCAGCGCCTCGCCCTCGGCCGTCATGACGGCCGTGTACTTGGTGTCGGATTGAAAATAGGCGATGTCTTCCACCATGATCAAACGCGTATCCTTGCCGCTGCTGGCCGTCAGCCACACCAGCGGCGGCGACTTGGCCGCCGCCGGCAAGACATGGCTCAATTGCTGCAGCAAGCCGGCCAGCGCGCCGTCGCCCGCGCGGGCCTTGCCGGCCCGCGCCTGCAGGCGCTGCAGGGTCGCCTGCAGGCGCTCGCGGGCAATCGGTTTCAATACATAGTCGACGGCGCCGTTATCGAAGGCATCGATCGCGTACTGGTCGTAGGCCGTGACGAACACCACCTGCGTGGCGGGACTCGCTTCCAGCGCGCCGGCCGCCACTTCCAGCCCCGTCAAGCCCGGCATGCGGATGTCGAGGAAGGCGATATCGGGCTTGCGCGTGGCGATGGCCTCGAGCGCCGTGCCGCCGTCGTCGCAGGCGGCGACGATGCGCAGGTCCGGCCACAGTTCACCGAGCATCGCCACCAGCGCGTCGCGCAGCAGGGTTTCGTCTTCGGCGATGACGCACGTCATTTCAGGCGCATGCATACGACACTCCTTGCGCCGTGCTGTCCGGCACCGTGAGGGTGGCCGTCACGCCATCGGGGAAATTGGCGACGATGGCAAACGCGGCGGCATTGCCATAGATCAGGCGCAGGCGTTCGCGCACATTGCGCAGGCCGATGCCCGTGCCGGCGCCGTCGTCGCTGAAACCCTTGCCGTCATCGGCCACCGTGACGATCACCGTGCCATTGCCGCTGCGCGCCATGATCCAGATGGTGCCGCCGCCGCTTTTCGGCTCCAGGCCATGCTTGATGGCGTTTTCCACCAGCGTTTGCAGCATCATCGGCGGCAGTTCCACCTGGCGCAGGTATTGCGGTACCTCAATCTGCAGGTTCAGGCGCCCGCCCATGCGGATTTTCAGGATGTCGAGGTAGGCGCGCGCCCGTTCCAGCTCCGTGCCCAGGGTCGACATGGCTTGCTCCGTGCGCGGCAGCGAGTGGCGCAAATACAGGATCAGGTTGCCCAGCATCTCGTCGGCGCGCACGGGGTCGCTGCGCGTGAGCAGCTGGGCGCTGGCCAGGGTGTTGTACAGGAAGTGCGGCTCCACCTGCGCGTGCAGCAGGCTCAGCTTGGCCACCGTGAGTTCCTTTTCCGTCACCGTCTGGCGCGCTTCGGCCTGCTCGCCGCGGCGGCGCTGCGCCACCCGGCGGGTGATCGCCCGCGTCACCGCTTCCGCGTTTTCCAGGTTGCTGCCATGGTCGACGAGGAACCAGTCGGTCCAGGCATTGCGCGCCGGCTCGCAGATCAGGGTTACGCTGCCCGCTTCGCCATTCGGCGTGACGGTGGCGAGGATCTGGTTCGGCCGCGGCTCGAGGAAACCCAGCACGCGCATGCGGGGCAAGCCCGTGTCCGTGTACGGCGCCGCGCGGCGCACGCGGGCTTGCACCTGCAGGCTGTCGCGCGCGCTCTCGACCACTTCGCTGCCGGGCAATTCGCGGATGGCCGCGTCGATCATGTCGAATGCCTCGCCCGCCTCGAACGGGATCTCGATCTGGCGCCGCTGGCGACTCGACAGGGTAGCCGCATTGACGTCGCCGGCGATCAGGCGCACCCGGCGCACATGCGAAAAGGCATTCGTGATGACGGCGCTGGCCAGCAGGGCGCCGACGATGACAAAAAAGCCTTCCGTGTGCCCGAAGATATAGCGCAGGAAGTTTTCGACCAGGAGGGCGGTGGCGATGATGTAGGTGACCATCGTCGCCAAGGTGAGACGGAGAATAAAAAAGAGGCTGGTCATGATTTTTTCCCTGGGGTGTGAAGTGGAGCCAAGCATAACCATCGGCCCCGGCGGCGATGGCCATTATGCGATGGAAGGCCAATACTGGCGACAAAGGCAAGAAAATAAAGCTTAAATAGGCGCCGCCACGAAATAAAATCGCTTGCAATTAAATAGCGCACGATATATATTGAGCACATGGACGCCGGAATTGCTTCTTCAGACGGACATCCTGGGGCTGCGGCCCACGAAACAAGTAGCACACTATTTAGTCGTTAACTATTTAATCAACACAAGGAAAACCATCATGTCGATCAAACAAGTGCTGTACCGCGCGCAAGCCACCGCCACCGGAGGCCGCGAAGGCCGTGCCGTCTCGTCCGACAATGTGCTGGACGTCAAGCTGACCACGCCGAAAGAACTGGGCGGCAATGGCGCCGTGGGCACCAACCCGGAACAACTGTTCGCCGCCGGCTACTCGGCCTGCTTCATCGGCGCCATGAAATTCGTCGGCGGCCGCGACAAGATCGCCGTGCCGGCGGACCTGTCGATCGAAGGCAATGTCGGCATCGGCGCCATTGACACGGGCTTCGGCATCGAAGTGGAATTGAAGATTTCGCTGCCGGGCATGGAACGCGCCGCCGCCGAAGCGCTGGTCGCCGCCGCCCACATCGTCTGCCCGTACTCGAACGCCACGCGCGGCAACATCGACGTCACCCTGACGATCGTGTAATAGCAGCAACACGTTGCGCCTCCCCGGCCGCGCCCCCCAGGCGCAGCCGGGGATTTTTGCTTCAGCGCAACGCCTGCAGCAGCTTGTCTGCCAGCGCGGGCGCCGAGGCGGGATTCTGTCCCGTGATCAATTCGCGGTCGACCACCACGTTGCTGGTCCACGGCGCCTGGTTCTGCACATACTGCGCACCGGCCGCCTGCAAGCCCGACTGCGGATAAAACTTCATCAATCCGCCCTTCAAGGCGCCCTGCGCCGCCGCCTCTTCCTCATTGCTGATCACCGTCATGCGGTAGCCGCTGTAGACCCAGTCCGTCGGCTTGGCCGGTGTCCGGCCCGCTTCCAGCGCGGCCGCAAATGCCTGCGCCTGCGGCAGGGCCGACAGCAGGGCGATGGGGCCATGGCACAGCAGCGCCGTCGGCTTGTTGTCTGCGTGAAACTGGCGCAGCAGCGCGCCCAGGCTGGCATCCTTCAGCAGATCCTGCATGGGCGCGTGGCCGCCCGGCACCAGCACGGCCGCGTAATGGCCATAACCGATCTGTTCCACCCGCTTCAGGCTGATCACGGGCGAGCGGCCCGGCACCGTCAGCGCCAGCTGGTCGAGCAAGGCCTTGTGCGCCGCGTGGGCCGCCGCGTCGCCGCCAAAATAGGCGTCCGTATCCGAGCTGGCGTCCAGGGTCGGCGCCTGGCCCTGTGGCGTGGCGAACGTCACCGTGTGGCCCGCGTCGAGCAGCTTTTTCACGGGCTGCATCAATTCATTCAGATAAAAGCCCGTCTGGAACACCTTGCCGTCGCGCAAATCGAGGTGATTCGCGTCCGACAGCACGACGAGAACCTCGGCCGCCTGGGCGCCGGAAAAGGCAGCCAGCAACAGGCTGCTGATGAGTAATTTTTTCATGGTGTGACCTTTCTGTGGAGAGGTCACCAGCATATTCCGAATCAAAATGCGGAAAAATGATCAATAATGCACAGCACTGATGCGGAATAGGACTGAATAGAAACGCTGAATAGGAATGATATGGACAAATTACAGGCGATGCAGCTGTTTCGCCGCGTGGCCGAGCTGGGCAGCTTTCGCCGGGCGGCCGACGAACTGGACCTGTCGGCCTCGTACGTGAGCCGGCGCATCGGCCAGCTGGAGCAGGAACTGGGCGGGCGCCTGATGACGCGCACCACGCGCCAGCTGGCTCTGACGGAAACGGGCGCCGCCTACCTCGAGCACTGCCGCAAGCTGCTCGACGAGCTGGCGCAGGCGGAGGACATGGTGGCCCACTCCACGGCACACGTGACGGGCCGCTTGCGCATCAACGCGCCGCTGACGCTGGGCGTGGGCGAGCTGGCCGAGGGCCTGGCCGATTTCATGGCCGACTGGCCCGCGCTGCGGCTGGACGTCGACCTGAAGGATGAATACGTCGACCTGGCGGCGGCCAACTACGACCTGGGCTTTCGCGTCACCACCGCGCTCACCGATTCAAGCTACGTGGCGCGCCACATCCACGACTACCGCCTGCACATCTGCTGCGCGCCCGCCTACCTGGAGCGCCATGGCCCCTTGGCCGAACCGACGGACCTGACGCGCCAGCGCTGCTTCATCTACAGCCACGCCCTGTTCGGCAACCGCTGGCCGCTGCGCCATGCGGGGCCGCACAGCGACATCGAGGTGCCGAACTGGGTGCGCACGAACAACACGCTGTTCATGCGCAGCCTGATCCTGCGCGGCCTGGGCATCGGCATCCTGCCCACCTTCGTCTGCCGCGAAGAGCTGGCCAGCGGCGCCCTGGTCGAGCTGTTCCCGGAAATCGAGCGCCCCAGCCTGGCGCTGTTTGCCATCTACCCGTCGCGCCAGCTGGTGGCGCCCCGCGTGACGCGCTGCATCGAGCACCTGAAGCAGTGGTATGCGCAGCGCTATCCCACGCCGGCGCCGTGAAGCCGGTAAAATCACGGCCACTCTCAATCAAGGATGCCCCATGATCAGCTGGCAATGGAACACGTTCGACGAACTCGGCCCCCACGATCTGTACCAGGTGCTGGCCTTGCGCCAGCGCGTCTTTGTTCTGGAACAACAGTGCCTGTACCCGGACCTCGATGGCCATGACCAGCAGGCGATGCACTTGCTGGGCTGGCAGACGGCCGATGGCCAGCGCCGGCTGGCCGCCTACCTGCGCGTGCTGGCGCCCGGCGCCAAGTATGTGGAAATGTCGCTGGGCCGCGTGTTGACGGCGCCCGAAGCGCGCAGCAGCGGCGCCGGCAAGCAGTTATTGCTTGAGGGCATCGCGCGCGCGGAACGCCGGCACCCTGGCCACGCCATCCGCATCGGCGCGCAGCAGTACCTGGAGCGCTTCTACCAGTCGTTCGGCTTTGTCACCGTCAGCGCGCCCTACGACGAAGACGGCATACAGCACGTCGACATGCTGCGCGCAGAGAAACCGGCATGACGACGGCGCTGATTTCCTGGAGCGGCGGCAAGGATTCCTGCCTGGCCCTGTGGCGCGCGCGCAACGCCGGCCTGGACGTGCCGCTGTTGATCACGGCCATGGATGAAGATGGCCGCAAATCGCGCTCGCACGGCGTGCCGCCGGAATTGCTCGAAGCCCAGGCAGCCAGCCTGGGCGCGCGCCTGCAGCGCTATCACGCCAGCTGGGCCAGCTACGAAGAGCAATTCATCGCCATGCTGCGCGCGGCGAAAGACGCAGGCATAGAACACGCCATCTTCGGCGACATCGACTTGCAACCGCACCGCGATTGGGAAGAAAAAGTCTGCGCCGCGGCCGGCCTGACGGCCCATTTACCCCTGTGGGGCGAAGCGCGGCGCGCGCTGGTCGATGAATTTCTCGCCGCCGGCTTCAAGGCCATCGTCGTCTGCATCAATGGCCAGCACCTGCCACGCGAATTTTGCGGGCGCGAGTTCGACGCCGCCTTCCTCGCCGACTTGCCGCCCGGCGTCGATGCCTGCGGCGAAAACGGCGAATTCCACACCTTCGTCTACGACGGCCCCGCCTTCAGCGCCCCGGTGGCGTTGCGCCGCACGCAAGTGCTGCAATATGACGCGCCGGCCAACCTGGGCGGCGCCACGTATTACTTCCAGGAGCTGGCGCCCGCTTAAACCGGCCAGCAAAGCAAAAAGGGCGATTCCGTGGAATCGCCCTTTTCATGTGCCCTGCGCGTGCTTACTTTTTATCCACTTTTCGCAGCGTGATGTCGAACACCAGGCCGGCGTAAGGCGGGATCACCACCGCACCCGTCGCGTCACGGGTGCCGCTCACGCCATAGCCCAGGTCATACGGAATGAGCAGGCGGCGCGTGCCACCCACCTGCATGCCGACCAGACCACGGTCCCAGCCCAGGATATTTTTGCCGATACCCTGGACAAACGTATAACCGTTGAGAGAAGGGGACGCGTCGAATTGCGCGCCTTTGCCGTCCGGCTTGCTCGCGTCGTACAGCCAGCCCGTGTAGAGCACCGTCAAGGTATCGCCCGCCGCGGCGACCGTGCCGGTGCCTTTCACCAGGTCAGGAAAGAGGAACTCTTTCACTTGCGTGTTCGGGTCTAGCACGACCGGCTTCTCCGTGTTGGCGGCGGCACCGCAAGCGGTCAGGGCGACGGCGCAAGCGAGGGTGGCGATCAATTGAAATACCGATTTCATGGTTTCCCTTTAAATATTGGTGTGTGACTAAGGCCCGTACGGTGCGGACCGGTACGGGCTGGAGTTTAACAGGAGTCATGTGCCCCATTTGTAAGCAGACGTAAGCACGGTGGCGGTTGTGTGCCAATACAACATTGGCACAACAACCACATTGCCTAGATTTCCACCTGCGTGCCCAGTTCGATCACCCGGTTGCTCGGAATCTGGTAGTAGTCGGCCGCCGTGCGCGCATTGCGCGACATGGTGACGAACAGGTGTTCGCGCCACGGCATCATGCCGGCGCCCGGCGTCGAAATGATGGTCTGGCGCGCAATGAAGAACGACGTTTCCATCATCTCGAAATCGAGTCCCTGCTCGGCGCACTGCGCCAGCGCAGCCGGAATGTCCGGTTCATCCTTGAAGCCGTAATGCACGTTGACCTGGTAGCACTGGTGACCCAGCTCCACCACGCGCACGCGCTCCGATGGCGCCACCCACGGCTCTTCATGCATGAAGACGGTAAGGAAGATCACGCGCTCGTGCAGAACCTTGTTATGCAGCAAGTTATGCAGCAGCGCATGCGGCACGCCATCCGTTTCGCCACGCAGGAAGATGGCCGTGCCGGGGACGCGCAGCGGCGGCGCGATGAACAGCGACGAAAGGAAATCGTTGAGCGGAATCGCATGCTTTTCCAGGTTCTGGAACACCAGCTGGCGGCCCCGTTTCCAGGTCAGCATGACGATGAACAAGATCGAACCCAGCAGCAGCGGGAACCAGCCGCCGTGGAACAGTTTCAAGGCGGTCGCCGACACCAGGTTGATGTCGATGATCAGGAAAAAGCCCGTGGCGGCCCAGCACAGGGCCAGGTTCATCTTCCAGCGGTAGCGGATGACGAAGAAAGTCAGGATGGTGGTCGACAGCATGGTGGCCGTGACCGCAATGCCATAGGCGGCGGCCAGGTTTTCCGAGGAGCCGAAGCCGACGACGGCCAGCAGCACCACGGCCAGCTGCAGCCAGTTCACGGCAGGGATGTAAATCTGCCCGATTTCGCTTTCCGACGTGTGGCGCACGCGCATGCGCGGCAGGAAACCCAGCGCGATCGCTTGCTTGGTCATCGAGAAGGTGCCGGAAATGGTGGCCTGCGAGGCAATCACGGTAGCCATGGTCGACAAAATCACCAGCGGATACACGCTCCACGCGCCCAGCTGCTGGTAAAACGGATTCGAGACGGCTTCGGGATGAGCCAGCAGCAAGCCGCCCTGGCCCAGATAGTTCAGCGCCAGCGCGGGGAAGGCGATCAGGAACCAGGCCAGGCGGATCGGTTTCTTGCCGAAATGGCCCATGTCGGCGTACAGCGCCTCGGCACCCGTCAGCGCCAGCACCACGGCGCCCAGGGCGACGAAGGCGACGAAGCCGTTATTCATCAGGAAGGTCGCCGCGTGCAGGGGATTGAGTGCGGCCAGGACGGCGGGCGACTTGATGATGTTGACCACGCCCATGCCGGCCAGCGCGGCAAACCACAGCACCATGACGGGGGCAAAATAGCGGCCGATGCCGGCCGTGCCATGCGACTGCACGGAATACAGGCCCACCAGCACGGCGATGGTCAGCGGCACCACGTAGGGACTGAAGGCGGGCGTGGCCACTTCCAGGCCTTCGATCGCCGACAGCACGGAAATGGCCGGCGTGATCACGCTGTCGCCATAGAACAGGGTGGCGCCGAAGACGCCGATCACCATCAGCGGAAAATGCCAGCGCGACAGGCGGCTGACGGACGACAGCACCAGCGCCATCAGGGCCATGATGCCGCCCTCGCCGCGGTTGTCGGCGCGCAGCACCAGGGTCACGTACTTGAGCGAGACGATCAGGGTCAGGCCCCAGAAAATCAGCGAGACGATGCCCAGCAGGTTCTCGGGCGAGAGCGCCAGGCCGTGGGCCGGGTCGAAGACCGTCTTCAGGGTGTACAGCGGGCTGGTGCCGATATCGCCGTAAACGATGCCGACGGCCGCCAGCGTCAAGCCGGCCAGGCCGCTTTTTTTATGTTCCGACGTCAAGATTGCACCCGTTTTTGTTTTGTTGCATCGCACAATATGATAGGTATTAGCAAATAGCAAGAGTATTTTTGCATGGTTACGGGCTGCCCCAAAGTCGTGGTTTTGTGCCGCTCCGCCTTGCTGCGCGGGCTTGCGGCCATTGATTTGTTGCCATTCTACGCCTCGCCAGCGGCGCCGGGCAGCCCCCGGTGTTTTCAGACATAATGACAGACTGTCTACTCTCCAGCGAAGCCCATCATGAATCCAGGCATGCTCTACGCCTCCCTCGCCTTCCTGTGCTGGGGCCTGTTTCCCCTGTATTTCCATGCCATCGGCGAGATAGCGCCGCAGGAAATCCTGGCGCACCGCATGGTCTGGTCGCTGTTGTTCCTGGGCATCGTGCTGACCGTGCGCCGCCAGTGGAGCTGGCTGGGCGCCTTGCGCGGCCAGCCGAAAGTGGTGGCCAGCTTCGTCGCCAGTGCGTTCTTGCTGTCCGCCAACTGGTTCATCTATATCTGGGCCGTCAACAACGGCCACGTGGTCGACGCCAGCCTCGGCTACTTCATTACGCCCCTGATCAATGTCATGCTGGGCTTCTTGCTGCTGCACGAGCGCCTGCGCCGCCTGCAGTGGCTGGCCATCGGCCTGGCCGCCTGCGGCGTGGCCTGGCTCACCTGGCAGGCGGGGCAGGTACCGTGGATCGCCCTGCTGCTGGCGGCCACCTTCGGCGGCTATGGCTTGCTGCGCAAGACGGCCGCGCTGGGCGCGCTGGAAGGCTTGTCGTTCGAAACCCTGATTCTGTTTCCCCTGGCGCTGGCCTATATGCTGTGGCTGGGCTGGCATGGCCAGAGCGGCTTCGTCAATACGGATTCCACCGCCACGCGCGCGCTGCTGCTGGCGTCCGGCCCCATCACGGCCATCCCCCTGCTGCTGTTCGCCGCCGGCGCGCGCCGCCTGCCGCTGGCCGTGCTGGGGCTGTTGCAATACATCGCCCCCACGGGCCAGTTGCTGATTGGCGTATGGGTCTTCCACGAATCGTTCACGCCCGAGCGCATGCTGGGCTTCCTCGTCATCTGGACGGCGCTGGCCCTGTACGCGGCCGAAGGGCTGTGGACGGCCCGCCGCGCGCGCAGCGCCGCCTAGACACCCAGGGGGCCGTTTCCGCAGCGCACAGCGCTGGCCGGAAGCGGGCGTTTACCGTATCCTGTCCGTCTTTGTATATCACCCGAGATTTCTAATGGCAAATTACGTCTACACCATGAATCGCGTGGGCAAAATCGTCCCGCCCAAGCGCCAGATTCTGAAAGATATTTCCCTCTCCTTCTTCCCAGGCGCGAAGATCGGCGTGCTGGGTCTGAACGGCTCCGGCAAATCGACCCTGCTGAAGATCATGGCCGGCATCGACACCGACATCCAGGGCGAAGCCGTGCCGATGCCGGGCCTGAACATCGGCTACCTGCCGCAGGAACCACAGCTGGACCCGGCAAAAACCGTGCGCCAGGAAGTCGAGTCGGGCCTGGGCGAAGTGTTTGAAGCGCAAGCCAAGCTGGAAGCCGTGTACGCCGCGTATGCCGAGGAAGACGCCGATTTCGACGCCCTGGCCACGGAACAGGCGCGCCTGGAAGCAATCATCTCGACCTCCGACGGCGGCAATCTGAATTTGCAGCTGGAAATGGCCGCCGACGCGCTGCGCCTGCCGCCTTGGGACGCCACCATCGGCGTGCTGTCCGGCGGTGAAAAGCGCCGCGTGGCGCTGTGCAAGCTGCTGCTGTCCAAGCCCGACATGCTGCTGCTCGACGAACCGACCAACCATCTGGATGCGGAATCGGTCGACTGGCTGGAACAATTCCTGCTGCGCTTCCCCGGCACCGTGGTAGCCATCACCCATGACCGCTACTTCCTCGACAACGCGGCAGAGTGGATCCTGGAGCTGGACCGCGGCCACGGCATTCCATGGAAGGGTAACTACTCGACCTGGCTGGACCAGAAGCAAGCCCGCCTGAAACAGGAAGAAGCGACGGAATCGGCGCGCCAGAAGGCGCTGCAGAAGGAATTGGAATGGTCGCGCCAGAATCCGAAAGCGCGCCAGGCCAAGTCGAAAGCCCGCCTGGCCCGCTTCAACGAGCTATCCGAGCACGAATACCAGAAGCGCAACGAAACGCAGGAAATCTTCATTCCCGTGGCCGAGCGCCTGGGCAATGAAGTCATCGAGTTCAAGAACGTGTCGAAGGCGTTCGGCGACCGCCTGCTGATCGATAACCTGAGCTTTACGGTGCCGCCAGGCGCCATCGTCGGCATCATCGGCCCCAACGGCGCCGGTAAATCGACCCTGTTCAAGATGATCACCGGCAAGGAAACGCCGGACAGCGGCGAAGTGGCCATCGGCCAGACGGCGCGCGTGTCCATCGTCGACCAGAACCGCGATAGTCTCGCTGACAACAAATCCGTGTTCGAGGATGTGTCCGGCGGCGCCGACATGCTGACGGTCGGCCGCTTCGAAATGCCGTCGCGCGCCTACCTGGGCCGCTTCAACTTCAAGGGCTCGGACCAGCAAAAGCAAGTGGGCAACCTGTCCGGCGGTGAACGGGGACGTCTGCACCTGGCAAAAACGCTGTTGATGGGCGGCAACGTCCTGCTGCTCGATGAACCGTCGAACGATCTGGACGTGGAAACCTTGCGCGCGCTGGAAGACGCCCTGCTGGAATTTGCCGGCAGCGTCATGGTCATCTCGCATGATCGCTGGTTCCTCGACCGTATCGCCACGCACATCCTGGCCTTCGAAGGCAATTCGCAGGTCACCTTCTTTGACGGCAACTATCAAGAGTACGAAGCCGACAAGAAGAAACGCCTGGGTGAAGAAGGCGCGAAGCCGAAGCGTATCCGCTACAAGCCTTTGACCACGTAATTTCGGTCCGGCAATGCAAAAAGGCAGTTACCTCGCGGTAACTGCCTTTTTTTTCAGCACACTTCCAGTAAATTAGAAGTTGTAGCGTGCGCCCAGTGCCAAACCGGTTGCCTTGCGGCCCTGGTCGGCGCTCTTGCCGAAGTGTTCCACTTCCGCCGTCAGCGAGACTTTCTCGTTGATCGCGTACTGGGCACCGACGGAAGCGTACACGCCCGTCTTGTCGTTGCCGCTGATGCCAGTCGACAGGCCCGTGCCGCTCAAGCTGTTCTTGACCTTGGCCACGCCGAGCTTGCCGAACACGCCGACCTTGTCGCTCACCGGCATGGTGGCCTTGCCGGCCAGGTAGTAGCCGTGCGAATCGCTTTTCACGGAACCGTTGCCGGCGCCGGTGACATAGCTGTAATCCTTGCTGCCGAAATCGGCGTAGCCGCCCTCGACCGCCCAGGTCTTGTCGAAATCGTAACCGGCGAAGATCTTGGCGCCCGCCTTGTAGCCGCTGTGATTATCGGCGCTGGTGGCGCCAGGAATATCGAAGTTGTAGCGGTTGCCCGTGACGCCGGCACCCACATAGGCGCCTTCGGCGTGCGCGGCGCTCATGCCGGTGAATGCGGTAGCAGTAGCGATCATTGCAAACAGGATTTTCTTCTTCATCATGTTCTCTCTCTCAATTAGTGAATGGTGCCTGGATTCGCAGTTCAGCGAAGTGCGATGAGGACACAATAACAGGCGAAAAAAGCTACGTCTTTCTCCATTCCGTAAGAACTGTGACAAGATGTAAGCGGAAATTGCAAACTGACAATAACCGTAAAATGCGCACCGTTGAGCGAACTTAAGATAGACTTAAGGACATTAGCGATTTCCAGTCAAGAGGAGAGGTGCATGCACAAACGCCAGTTTCTCGCCGCCGCCATGGCCGCCACTACCCTGCCGGCCATCGCCCGGGTGGCGCCCGCCGGCCTGCGCGGTCCGGCCCTGCTGACCGTCACGGGCAGCATCGATAAACCGAACCGGGGTCCGTTCGACGCCGTGCGCGACCAGATGATGCACAAGCAAAAAATCAGCTTTGAGCGGGCGCGGGCCTTCGATTTTGCGGCGCTGACGAATTTGCCGGCGCGCACCATCCATCCCACGCTGGAATACGACGGCAAGGCACATGCCCTGCGCGGGCCGCTGCTGGTCGATGTCTTGAAGGCGGCGGGTGCGCCCGAGGAAGATGCCGTGCGGCTGCTGCTGCGCGCCGTGGACGGCTATGCGGCGGCGCTGACCATGGCGCAGGCGCGCGCACAGCGTTTTATCGTCGCCACCCACCTGGACGGTCAGCCGATGGCGCTGGGCGGCCTGGGGCCGCTCTGGGCCATCCACGATGCCGACCGCATCGCGGCCGTGGCGGCACTGCCCCTGGCCGAACGGTTCGCCAGCTGCCCGTGGGCGCTGTATCACATCGGCGTGGAGGCGGGTTGAACTATCTAAATAAAACGCCAAACAAAACCGTAGCGAGCGGCAATGATTTGTGGCCGAGAAGCGCAGCAGGTTTTGACAGGCGTTTAGGCGTAGGCTTCCGCCATCGACATGACGCGTGGGGCGATAGCAATGCCATGCTCCTCGAACAGCGCCGTGATGGCCGCCAGATTGTGCGTGCACTCCTCGGTTTTCCAGCCCTTGAAGATATCCGTGCCATCCTTCTGGAAATGCAGGTCCAGCACTTTGCCCATATCCTTGTGCAGGTAGGGCGAACTATAGGTGTTCTCGAAGCCGAGCGCCTTCAATTGCCCCAGCAAGGCCAGCGGCGGATGGTCGGGATCGGTGGCGAGAAAAATGCCGAAGGTCTTGCCCGGTGGTTTGGCGGCGATGTCGACCTCGTAGATGCCGGGGGCCTTGCTGACGGACGTACTCTTTAAAAATAACATGCAACACTCCCTGCGCGGAATGTCCCGCGCCTGAAACGGGCGGCAAGACAGGGGCGGTGCGCAATGATTCCCCTCGTCAAATCTTATTGCTAATTTGCATCTTTGTCGACAAATCGGCACTTTTATTTGGTAAGTCGTGGTTATCTTGTCGCGTTCGACAGCGTAAATTATCAAGAAAACCAGTTATCATTGCGCCAATATCCACCCTGTTGCATACTTTTGGCTTGCCTCACGATGGCTATCCCGCCTGCCACTGCCTCGTCTCCATGCGTCTTCTGTCGATCAAGTACCGCCTGCTCATCCTCCTGACCCTGATCCTGGGGGCGGGCTTCATGGCCACCAGCCTGGCCAGCTACCTGGCCTCGCGCCAAGCCATTGAACACGGCATCGCCGACCAGACCTTGCCGCTGACGGGCGACAACATTTACTCGGAAATCCAGAAAGACATGCTGCGCCCCGTCTTCATCTCGTCGCTGATGGCGCATGACACCTTCGTGCGCGACTGGATACTCGCCGGCGAAAACAAGCCGGAACAGATCGTGCGCTACCTGGCCGAGGTCAAGAAGAAATACGGCGCCATCACCAGCTTTCTCGTCTCGGACAAGAGCAGCAAATATTATTACGCGGAAGGCACCCTGAAATCCGTCAGCCCGGAGGCAACGCGCGACATCTGGTATTACCGCGTGCGCGCCATGGACACCACCGACTATGAAACCAATGTCGACGTCGACATGGCCAACCGCGACAGCATGACCATCTTCATCAACCACCGCGTCTACGACTACGACGGCCAGTTCATCGGCGCTACCGGCATCGGCCTGACCCTGGCCACCATGAGCCACATCATCGACCGCTACCAGGCGCGCTTCCACCGCAACATTTACTTTGTCGACGGTGCCGGCACCCTGGTATTGGCGGGCAAGAGCATGCGCAACGGGCACGGCAATATCCGCAGCCTGCCCGGCATAAACGCCATTGCCGGCCAGATCATCAACCACCAGAGCACACCGACGCACCTGTCCTACCAGCTGGGACGCGCGCAAATCCTCGTCAACTCGCGTTTCATTCCGGAACTGGGCTGGTATCTGGTGGTCGAGCAGAATGTCAGCGACGAGGTGCAGTCGCTGCAGCGCGTCTTCATCCTCAACCTGGCCATCAGCTTCGGCGTCACCCTGCTGGTGCTCGTGCTGACCCTGCTGACGGTGAACCGCTACCAGCGCCGCATCGAGCGCATCGCTTCGACGGATGCGCTGACGGGCTTGCTGAACCGCCAATCGCTGGAGTTGCTGTTCCAGCGCGCGATGTTATTGTCCAAGCGCCATGCGCAACCCATGTCGGCCATCCTCTTCGACATCGATTTCTTCAAGCGCGTCAACGATACCCACGGCCATCTGTGGGGCGACAAGGTCATCCGCGGCGTGGCCGACGTGGCGCGCGCCACCGTGCGCGAAAGCGACGTCATCACGCGCTGGGGCGGCGAGGAATACCTGGTGCTGCTGAATAACTGCAGCCTGGCGCAGGCCGTCGAGGTGGCGGAAAGCCTGCGCGCCGCCGTCGAACGCCACGATTTCGGCCTGCCCGCGCCGCAACTGCCCGTGACGATCAGCCTGGGCGTGGCCGAGTACCGGCCAGAGGAAAGCGAATCGGCCTTCTTCTCGCGCGCCGACAGCGCCCTGTACCAGGCCAAGGAGCGGGGCCGCAACCGCCTGCACGCGGCCTAAAGCGCGGACTTGCGCCTGGCCAGGTCCTGCGTGGGCGCGACCAGCGCCCGGTACAGCTCGCCCGTGGCCGCATCCCAGGCTTGCACGGCCTGCTGCTGGCGTTGCACGGTGGCCGAGTCGCCCCGTGCGATGGGGCCGGACAGCGCGGGCGCGGCGCCCAGGCGAAACACGTTCGCCACCGCTTCCGTCACCAGCGGCTGCGCCAGTTCGCGCGCCACCGGTTCGGGGATGCCGGCCGCCTGGTAGGCGCGCAGGGCGGCATCGAGCACCGTCACCAGGTAATTGCTGGCAAAGACGGCGGCGGCGTGATACAGGGTCTTGGCGGCCGGATCGATGGGCACGGGACGCGCGCCGATGGCATTCAAGGCCGGCGTGAGGAAGGCCAGCGCCAGCGGGTCGCCTTCGACGCCGCAAAACGTGCCGTCGAAGGTGGCCGCCACCTGCTGCGGGTCGGCGAAGCTGCGGATCGGGTGGGCGCTGGCGACAAAGGCACCGGCCTGCGTGGCCGCCAGCAGCACGCTGGACGCCAGCGCGCCGCTGCAGTGGAACACGATGGCGCCCGCCTGGCGTCCCTCGGCCACCAGCGCCGCGCAGGCCGGGCCGATCTGGTCATCCGACACGGCCAGCAGCGTGACGTCGGCGTGCCGCAAGGCCGCATAGCTGGCGACGGGGGTGCCGGCGCCGATAAAGTCCACGGCCGCCTGCGCCGACGCCATCGAGCGCGTCAGCACGTCCTGCACCGCGATGCCGTCCACGCCGGCGAACAAGCGGCCCAGCACCTTGCCCACGTGGCCGGCGCCGATGATATTCAATGTCACGTTCATGATGATGTTCTAAAAACTCGATCCCGGCTGGCGCAGGAATTCCACTTCTTCCGGCGTGGAAGCGCGGCCGAGGATGGCGTTGCGGTGAGGGAAGCGGCCGAA
Source organism: Janthinobacterium sp. GW460-12-1-14-LB5 (assembly GCF_059423585.1). Classification (NCBI taxonomy): domain Bacteria; kingdom Pseudomonadati; phylum Pseudomonadota; class Betaproteobacteria; order Burkholderiales; family Oxalobacteraceae; genus Janthinobacterium; species Janthinobacterium sp. GW460-12-1-14-LB5. The sequence continues at coordinate 214,161 of NZ_JBWKYD010000008.1, forward strand.
GCGGGCGATCACTTCCTGGTGGCGCCCGGCATAGTCGAGCATGCTCTCAAAACCGGGCTGCGCCTGCGACAGGCGCTGGAACAGCTCGACGGCGCGCGCCTGCATGGCCAGGTCTTCCGCATGTTCGAACGGTAAATACACGAAGGCGCGCAGCATCGGCGGCAGCTGCTGGTCGAGTCCCTGCTGCGTCATGGCGACGGCCAGCGCCAGCGCCCAGGCGTCGCCGGCAAAGGCGCGCGGCGTGCCGCGGTACACATTGCGCGTGAACTGATCGAGCACGATGAGGCGCGCCAGCGCGCCGTGCGGCGTCGCATCCCATTCACCCAAGGCGCCGGCTATGGCGGCATCGATCAGCGCACCGAAACGCGCGCGTATCAGCGCATCGAAACCGTCATCCTTGCGGAACCATTCCATGCGCGCCTGGCCGTGGCCGGGGTGATCCGGCGGCAGGAACCAGAAATCGAGTACTTTTTGAGCCTGGGCGTCCATGTCCATCCTTTTCAGTTGCGTGCATGCGACAGCTGGAAGCCGGCGATGCCATCGAAGGCGGCCAGTTCGGCCGACATGGCCGACAGACTGGCGCCCGTGTTCTTGCCATGTGCGATGGCGACAAAGCGCCATTCCTGCATGCCGTCGCTGCTGCCGATGGTCAGCGAGCCGCCGGCGATGTCGTAGCCGCGCTTGGCCGCCATGCGCCGCAGTGCATCTTCGCGCGGAATGAACCCTTGCTTGAAGCGCATGGTGATGGCCACCGCGTGGCGCGACGGCAGCCAGTTCTCCAATTTTGACAGGAAAATCATCGCCATCGCACACAGGAAGGCCAGGCCCATGGCCGACAGATAAAAGCCGATGCCCACCATGATGCCGATCACGGACGAGGCCCAGATCGAGGCGGCCGTCGTCAGGCCGCTGATATTGAAGCCCTCGCGCATGATGACGCCAGCGCCCAGAAAGCCCACGCCCGTGACGATGCCCTGGATGACGCGCGTGGGATCGCTGCCGACGATGGCGCCATGGCCGCCGTACCAGAATTCGGGATAGCCGCCCAGCACCGTCAGCGCGGCCGAGGCCATGCAGACCAGGCTGTAGGTGCGCATGCCGGCCGCGCGCCCGTGATACGAGCGTTCATAACCCACCAGCAAGCCCAGCAGCAATGCGCCCAGCAGGTTCAGCAGGATCACGCCATTCGTCGCCAGCTCGGCCGGCGACCAGTAGGCGCGCAGGAAGTCGATGGTCGGCATTTAATCCTGGGGCTTTTTCGTCAGCTGCTTTTCAAACGCCACGTCGAGCTTGCTGACGCGGCGCGCCTTTTGCGGCCCCAGGCCATTCACGAAGGCGACAAAGGCGTCCAGTTCCAGCGGCGGGCACAAGGGCGGCAAGCCCGGGCCTTCCGTGAGGAAGAACAGTTCATCGCCCGTGCGCGCCATCGTGTACAGACGGTTGCCGGTGCGTTCCTTGAGCCGCTCGATGGCGGAGGTGGCGCGGGTCGAGCGCATCAGATGGCTCCCGTGCGCTGTTCCAGCCACGCCAGCGCAGGCGCATCGGCCGGCGCGGCCAGGTGCGGCGCCAGGCGCGCGCGCACGGTGGCGTGATAGTCGTTGAGCCAGGCCGCTTCGTCGTCGCGCAACAGCGAGCGTTCCACGCAGCGCGTGTCGATCGGGCACAGGGTCAAGGTTTCGAAGCGCAGGAATTCGCCGAACTGCGTCGTCCCCGCCGGCACATTCAGCACCAGGTTCTCGATGCGGATGCCCCACTCGCCGGGCCGGTAGATGCCCGGTTCGATGGAGGTGATCATGCCGATCTCCATGGCCGTCTGCGGCTCCGGCATGGCGGACTGCGAAATCGATTGCGGCCCTTCATGGACGTTCAGGAAAAAGCCCACGCCATGGCCCGTGCCGTGGCCGAAATCGATGCCTTCGGCCCACAGCGGCGCGCGCGCAATCGAGTCCAGCATGGGCGACTTCACGCCGCGCGGGAACTGCGCGCGCGACAGGGCGATCATGCTGCGCAAGACCAGGGTGAAATCGCGCCGGTGTTCTGCCGTGATCGTGCCAACGGGGACCACGCGCGTGATGTCCGTGGTGCCACCGAGGTACTGGCCGCCCGAATCGATCAGCAGCAGGCCGTCGCCGTCGATGGTGGCGGCCGAATCCGCATGGGCGTGGTAATGCATGATGGCGCCATGCGCATTGAAGCCGGCGATGGTGCCGAAACTGGGGCTGACAAAACCGGCGCGGCGGGCACGCGCGGCCGTCAGGTGCTCGTCGACGCCGATTTCCGTCAGCGGCGCGCGCTGCGGGTCGGCCAGGGTGCTGTCAAGCCAGCTGAAAAATTCGCACAGGGCGGCGCCATCCTGCTCCATGGCGGCGCGCACGTGCGCCGCTTCGCTGTCCGTCTTGCGCGACTTGGCCAGGGTGGTCGGGTTGATCGATTCGACCACGCGCACGCCGCCGGGCACGGCCTGGCGCGTGCCGAACGTGACGCGGCGCGGGTCCAGCAGCAGGCTGGCGCCGGCCGGCAAGGCGGCCAGCGCGGTGCCGGCACGGTCATACGCGGCCACGTCCACGCCTTCGCTCTCCAGCGTGGCGCGCAGGGCGGCGGGCAGCTTGCCGTCGGCGACGAACAGGGTGGCGCGCTCGGGGCCCACCAGCGCATGCGCGAGGAAGACGGGGTTGTAATTGACGTCGGCGCCGCGCAGGTTGAACAAATACGCGATATCGTCGAGGGTGGAAATGACGTGGTGGCTGGCGCCGTGCGCCGCCATGCCGGCGCGCAGGGCCGCCAGTTTCTGCATGCGCGACAGCGTTGGATACGCGGCCGCATGCTCGTACACGGGCGCGGCGGGCATGGCCGGGCGATCCGGCCAGACGGCTTGCAGCACATCGGTATCCGTGCGCAGGGTCACTTGCTCGCCCAGCGCCTGCTGCAGCAGGCGCGCATTGGCCAGGCCCAGCACGGCGCCATCGACGGCCACCGTCTGCCCCGGCTGCATGGTCTCGCCCAGCCAGTCGATATACAGCACGCTGGCACCGGACGGGATTTTCTTCAGGACGATGCCGCTGCCGGCCAGTTCGTCTTCCGCCTGTTCCCAGTAGCGGCCATCGGTCCACACGCCGGCAAAATCCTGCGTCACGACCAGGGTGCCGACCGACCCCGTGAAGCCCGACAGCCACTCGCGGCCCTGCCAGCGGGCCGGCAGGTACTCGGACAAATGCGGGTCGGCCGAGGGCACGATACAGGCATCGATGTGCTGTGCGCGCATGGCGCCGCGCAGCTGCGACAAACGGGAGGCGGGAGTGGATTGGTCTGGTGTCTGCATGGGAGCGAAAATGGAGCGGTGCCGGGAAGCATCTATGATACCGCGATTAGCCGCCGGGCTGCACTCGGTGCAGCGCCAGCAGCACCCCGGCGGCGGCGGCGATTTGTTCCAGCAGCGCCTCATCGTAGGGCAGCCACGGCACGGCGCCCAGCTTGTTCCCCTGCGCTACCACCTCGATCACCACCCCGGCGCCATCTTTCGTGACCCTGCCGGTACTCAGGTGGATCGCATGCCGGCCCACCATCAGGTGGCGCGCATCGAGCGCCATGCGGCCATCCTCGATCTGGTCCGCGAATACCTGTTCCAGCACGGCGCGCCGCATGCCGGCCATCGGCCCCGGTGCCAGGTTGGACAGGTAAAACAGGCGCTGTTCGCGCTCCACGCTTTGCTCGTCCTCCACCAGCGCCAGCGCGCTGGCGCTGACCAGCAGATCCACCGCGCGGCACGCTTCCGAATAGGCCACCGGCGCCATCGGCATCATCTGCGCGGGCGCCAGCCCGTTTGACGTGCAGGCGCCGCCCGCCCCCGGATACACGTGCCCGTCGAGGCGCAGCAATACGCGCCAGGCGCCGAACTGGCGCGACAAGCCTTCATCGTAGTCCAGGCGCCAGCCTTCGCGGCGCGCCAGTCCCAGCAAGGTGCGCAGCGACAGCTGGTAGCCTGCAAATGCGGCACTGCCGTCGCCGGGCGGTGCATATATTTCGCGATAAACCTGGCGCAGCGGCTGGCGCAGGCGCCGCTGCGCGACCAGCGCTTGCCAGGCGGCGCGCTCTTCCCCGCTGCCATGCAAAGGGTGCCACAGGCCGATCTCGCCTTGCGCAGGCAAATCCACTGGCTGCCCCTGCGCGTCGATGGCGCCTTTCCCGTCGAGCATGAAGGCCAGCCCATCGCCCGTGCGCCAGACCAGCGCGCGCGCCACCGCGTCGATATCGGCATCGTCGCGCAGGGCGCGCCATTGGTCCAGGCCAAACCACACCTCGCTGGCGTAGCCCGCTTCCAGGCGTCGCGCCAGCATGGCCTGGCGCCGTTTGCCCATGGGGCCCGGCATGCCGATCCTCCAGGCGATATCGGGCCGTTCGGCCAGCGCCCGCTCGGCCGGTTTCAGATTGCGTTCCAGTTTCTTGCGGATGCCCGCATGGCGTACCTGGGCCAGCGCCGCGCGCAGGGCTTGCAGGCTTTCGGGCGTGGGGATGGTTTCCACTGCATGGCCCAGCGCCATCGCCAGCGACTGCGACGGCGCGCTCTTGGCCGCGCCGGGCGCCACGCATGCCAAAGGCAGCAAGACGGTAATCACGGGCCTGAACCAGGCATCGTCGCGATAGGACGCCACCCGCGCGGCACGCGCCAGCACGGGAGAGTCTGCCGTGGCAAAGGCGGCATCGGCCGCATACGGCACGCTGCCGTCATGGATGGCGGCGATATGGCCCGCCGCCTGTTCCAGTATCGTGCGCGCAAACGCGACATACGCCGCATCGTCGGCCAGCACTTCGGCAGGATCCGCCTCGCCGATGCTGTCGCGGCTCCAATGGCCACTGTAGCGCGAGCCGGCCAGCGCCAGCAGGGACGCTTGCGCCAGCTGCGGCAGTACGGTGAGTTCCTGCAAGGTCAAGGGCATCGGGTAGCGCGCATGGCGCTCCTCCATCATCTGCCCGAACTGGGTTAGGGCGTCGCCGCCGGCCAGCTGCGCCAGCAGCCAGGCGGCAAAAGGCTGTTCGCCCCAGTGCTTCGGTTCATCCAGGATGCGCAGCGCCAGCTGCGCGCTGCCTTCGGGTGGCGCGCCGCGCAGACAATCCAGGCAGCCGATTGCGTAGTCCCAGTCGTGCACGCGGGCCGCATCCAGCGCGTCGAGGAACATGTCGCCTGCCAGCGCCGGTGCCAGCTTCACGCTGCTCGCTTGCGCCAATAGCGCCATCGCCAGTTCGCGCCGCGCGGAATCGTCATGGCCGAAGCGCGCCGCGCGGTGCAGCGCACCCCAGATGGCGCCCAGCTCTTCGGGTGTCCAGTCGCTGAAATCGACCGGCGGCCCCGTGAAACGCGCATGCTCGACAAAGCCGCCATCGAGGCGGGCGCGCAGCGCCGCGGCGCGAGTGGATTCAGATGGCATCATCGGCCTCGTAGCGGCGCAAGCCTTCCAGGTCCAGCACGCGGATGCCGCCGTAATCGAGGCGCAATAAACCCTTTTTTTCCAGCACCTGCAAGGCCTGGTTGGCGCGCTGGCGCGAGGAGCCCGACAGCAGGCCGATCTCTTCCTGCGACAGCTGCACCAGCGTCTCCACGCCCGGGTACAAGTGCGAGTTGAACATCGACGCCAGGCAGCGCGCCACGCGCGTGTTCAGGTCCAGCAAGCGCTCGTTTTCCACCATGCCGATGAACTGGCCCAGGCGTTCGTTCAGCTGCATCAGCAAAAAGCGCGTGAATGGCAGACTCGTTTCCAGCAGCCAGTGGAAGGTGGCGCCGGGCAGGCGCGCCACGCGCGTGTCGCGCAGGGCCATGGTGTCGTATTTGCGGATTTCATTCTTCAGCAATGAACCTTCGCCGAACCAGCTGCCGGGCGGCACGCCGATGAAGGTCATGGCCTTGCCGGAGGCGGAAAAATTATTCATCTTGACCATGCCGCTGATGACGCCGATCCAGTTGTCCACCGGTTCGCCCTTGCGGCAGACGAAGCCGCCTTTCGGCACGAAGGTTTCAAACACGTCCGCCTCGACCCTGGCCAGTTGAACGGGGTCGAGCAGCTGCGCCCAGTTGGCCGCGCGCACGGCATCCTTCAGCGTGATATCAGGGTAGGTCATTGTGCGATGCACCATCGAAAAGTGGGTAAATGTCCCCGAAAAGACAACTCGGCAAACTAACGCAAGCTACTATCATTGCACAAACGCCTTATACATAAAAACACAGAGCGCCATCCAACGAGGTGGAGCCTGAGACAAGCAACAGGGAGACACTGGTGCAAACGACTACCACAGCAACGATGCCGACTTTTCCGCGGCGCTTATTGCAACACGGGACAGTACGATCCGACAAGCCCGCCTTTCGCGAAAAACACCTGGGCATCTGGCAAACCTGGACCTGGTCCCAGGTCAATGACGAGGTGCGCGCGCTGGCCTGCGGCCTGGCCGCCATCGGTTTCCGGCGCGGCATGAACCTGGCCATCATCGGCGACAACCGTCCCCGCCTGTACTGGGCCATGCTGGCCGCGCAAAGCCTGGGCGGCGTACCCGTGCCACTGTACCAGGATGCGCCGGCCGCCGACATGGCCTATGTGCTGCAGGATGCGGAAATCCGCTACGCCGTCGTCGAAGACCAGGAGCAGGTCGACAAGCTGCTCGAACTCAAGGCCCTGTATCCGCACGTCGCCCACATCGCCTATGACGATGAACGGGGCATGCGCCATTACCGCCAGCCGGAGCTGACGTCCTTTGCCGCCCTGCAGACGCTGGGCCGGACCTACGACCGCGAGCATCCCGGCTTTTATGAGGCCGCGGTGGCAGCGGGCCAAGGGAGCGACTCGGCCGTGATCCTCTACACCTCGGGTACCACGGGCAAGCCGAAGGGCGTGTGCCAGAGCCATACGGCTCTGCTGGCAGCCGGCGAAGGCGGCGTCGCCTTCGACCAGCTGACCGACGAAGAAGACATCCTGTCCTACCTGCCCATGGCGTGGGTGGGCGACTGCCTGTTTTCGCTGGCGCAGGCCATGGTGGCCGGCTTTACCGTCAACTGCCCGGAGTCGGGCGACACGGTGATGATCGACATGCGCGAAATCGGCCCCACCTGCTACTTTGCCCCGCCGCGCGTGTTCGAGAACATGCTCACCAGCGTGATGATACGCATGGAAGACGCCAGCAGCATCAAGCGCCGCATGTTCAGCCATTTCATGGACGTGGCCAAGCGCTGCGGCGCGCAGATTTTGGATGGCAAGCCCGTCTCGCTGGCGGACCGCCTCAATTACAGACTGGGCGAAATCCTCGTCTACGGTCCCTTGAAAAACGTGCTGGGGCTGTCGCGCGTGCGCGTCGCCTATACGGCCGGCGCCGCCATCGGCCCCGACCTGTTCCGCTTCTACCGCTCGATCGGCGTCAACCTCAAGCAGCTGTACGGTTCCACCGAAACCTGCGCCTACGTATGCCTGCAACCGGACGGCAATATCAAATTCGACAGCGTCGGCTTGCCGGCGCCGGGCGTGGAAGTCAGGCTCGCGGCCAATGGCGAAGTGCTGGTCAAGTCGCCCGCCACCATGAGCGGCTACTTCAAGCGCCCTGACGCCACCGCCGAAGTGATCGACGATCACGGCTACTTCCATACGGGCGACGCGGGCGTGTTCGATAGCGAAGGCCATCTGAAAATCATCGACCGCGCGGCCGACGTCGGCAAGCTGAATTGCGGCGCCATGTTCGCCCCCAACTACATCGAAAACAAGCTCAAGTTCTTCCCCTTCATCAAGGAAGTGGTGGCCTTCGGCAATGCGCGCGACCAGGTCTGCGCCTTCATCAATATCGACCTCGAAGCGGTGGGCAACTGGTCGGAGCGGCGCGGCATCGCCTATTCCGGCTACACCGACCTGGCGGCGCGCGCCGAAACCTATGGCTTGATCCGCGACTGCATCGAGCAGGTCAACGCGGAACTGGCGGCAGACCCGCTGATGGACCGCACCCAGGTACACCGCTTCCTGGTGCTGCACAAGGAACTCGACCCGGACGACGACGAACTGACGCGCACGCGCAAGATACGCCGCAAATTCATCGCCGAAAAATATGCGGTGCTCATTTCCGCCCTGTATGAGGGCAAGACAACGCAATACATCGAGACCCAGGTGAAATTCGAGGATGGCCGCCTTGGCTCGACCAGCGCCGACCTGCAGATCTGGGACAGCAAAACGTACCGGCCGCAGGGCCTGGCCGCATGATGGAGCACAGCACGATGCAAATGAACGAACCCGACGCCCATTTCGGCACGGCCCGCAAGACGGGTCCCGTCATCCTCGACCTGAAGAATATCTCGCTGTCGTTCGGCGGCGTGAAAGCGCTGACCGACATCTCCTTCGATGTGAAACAGCATGAAATCCGCGCCATCATCGGTCCGAACGGCGCGGGCAAGAGCTCGATGCTCAACGTGATCAATGGCGTGTACCGCCCGCAGCAGGGCGAGATCATCTACCGGGGCGAGCACCGGCGCGGCATGGACTGCTACCAGGCCGCCAAGTCCGGCATTGCGCGCACCTTCCAGAACATCGCCCTGTTCAAGGGCATGACGGTGTTAGATAACATCATGACGGGACGCAACCTCAAAATGAAGTCGAATTTCCTGCTGCAAGCCCTGTACTGGGGCCCGGCGCGGCGCGAGGAAATCGAGCACCGCAAGAAGGCCGAGGAAATCATCGACTTCCTGGAAATCCAGGCCATCCGCAAGACGCCCGTGGGGCGCCTGCCCTACGGCTTGCAAAAACGCGTGGAACTGGGCCGCGCGCTGGTGGCCGAACCGGAGATCTTGCTGCTGGACGAACCGATGGCCGGCATGAACGTGGAAGAAAAGCAGGACATGTGCCGCTTCATCCTCGACGTCAACGACCAGCTGGGCACGACCATCGTGCTGATCGAGCACGACATGGGCGTGGTGATGGATATCTGCGACCGCGTGGTGGTGCTCGACTACGGCAAGAAGATCGGCGACGGCACGCCCGACGAGGTGCGCAGCAATCAGGACGTGATCAATGCCTATCTCGGCGTGGCGCACTAGACAAGGAATGGCAATGAATATCAATTTTTTCTTTGAAGTGCTGATCGGCGGCCTGCTGTCGGGCGTCATGTATGCGCTGGTGGCGATCGGCTTCGTCCTGATCTACAAGGCTTCGGGCGTGTTCAACTTCGCGCAGGGCGCGATGGTGTTCTTCGCCGCCCTCACCTGCGTCGGCATCATGGACAAGTTCGGCCTGTCGCTGTGGCTGGCCATCCCGCTGACGATGGTGACCATGATAGCCCTGGGCATGGCGATTGAACGGGTGGTCTTGCGCCCGCTCGTCAACCAGCCCGAAATCACCCTCTTCATGGCCACCATCGGCCTGACCTTTTTCATCGAGGGCCTGGCGCAGCTGATGTGGGGCTCGCAGGTGCACAAGCTGGACCTGCCGATCGAAGACGTGCCGATGCAGTTCCTGATGGACCACTTCGACATCAACATTTCGCAATTCGACATGGTGGCCGCCGGCGTCTGCGCGCTGCTGGTGATTTGCCTGGCATTGCTGTTCTCGAAAACCAAGGTGGGCCGCGCCCTGCGCGCGGTCGCCGACGACCACCAGGCGGCGCTTGCCGTGGGTATCCCTTTGCAGCGCATCTGGGCCGTGGTCTGGGGCGTGGCGGGCCTGGTGGCCCTGGTGGCAGGCTTGCTGTGGGGCGCCCGCAACGGCGTGCAGTTCGCCCTCACCTTCGTCGCCCTCAAAGCCTTGCCGGTGCTGATCCTCGGCGGCTTTACCTCGGTGCCGGGCGCCATCGTCGGCGGCCTGATCATCGGTGCCTCGGAAAAGCTGGCCGAAGTCTACATCGGCCCCATGGTCGGCGGCGGCATCGAAGGCTGGTTCCCGTATGTGCTGGCCTTGCTGTTCCTGCTGGTGCGTCCGGAAGGCCTGTTCGGCGAAAAGATCATCCGGCGAATATAACGCCACCGTAACAGCATCGTAGGTCGGGTTAGCGCATGGCGCGTAACCCGACAACAGCCAAAACAGCCAGCAAAGGACCATCCCATGATTTACCGTGAAGCAGGACAATTCAAGACCAGCTACCAGGCCGACAACCAGATCTTCCCGATCCGGCAAGACCGCCTGGCGCTGACGGCCACGCTCCTTGCCGCCGTCTTCCTCCTGCCGTATTTCGCCTCGCCCTATCTCCTGTCGGCGATCATGATTCCCTTCCTGATCTTCGCCCTGGCCGCGCTGGGTCTGAACATCCTGACGGGCTATGCGGGCCAGCTGTCGCTGGGCACGGCCGCCTTCATGGCAGTCGGCGCATTTGCCTCGTATAACTTCATGGCGCGGCTGCCCGGGCTGCCGCTGCTGGTGTCCTTCATCCTCGGTGGCCTGTGCGCGGCCATGGTGGGTATCGCCTTCGGCCTGCCCTCGCTGCGCATCCGCGGCTTTTACCTGGCCGCCTCCACGCTGGCGACGCAGTTCTTCGTCGTCTGGTGCCTGACCAAGATCCCCTACCTGACCAACTACAGCTCCTCGGGCGTGATCACGGTGCAAAAGATGACCATCCTCGGCTACCAGTTCGACACGCCGCAAAGCAAATACCTGCTGGTGCTGGCGATCGTCGCGGGCATGGCGCTGCTGGCCAAGAACATGATCCGCTCGAACGTGGGCCGTTCGTGGATGGCCGTGCGCGACATGGACATGGCGGCCGAAGTGATCGGTTTCAGACTGATGCGCACCAAGCTGCTGGCCTTTGCCGTCAGCTCGTTTTACTGCGGCGTGGCCGGCGCGCTGTACGCGTATGCCTACCTGGGCACGGTGGAACCGGAAGCCTACAACCTGGACCTGTCCTTCCGCATCCTGTTCATGATCATCATCGGCGGCGTCGGTTCGATTTTAGGTTCCTTCCTCGGCGCGGCCTTCATCGTGCTGCTGCCCATCTTCCTCAATACCATCGCGCACGGCCTGTCGCTGCCCACCAGCGTGGCCTCGAACCTGGAACTGATGGTGTTCGGCGCGCTGATCATCTTCTTCCTGATCGTCGAACCGCACGGCCTGGCCAGGCTGTGGCAAATCGCCAAGGAAAAGTTGAGACTCTGGCCCTTCCCCCATTAAGTTTTTGCAGTCGATGTCGGTTCACTTGAATACCAAATAAAACAAGAGGAGACACACAATGAAACACATCAAATCGCTCATGCTGGCCGCCGCCATCGCCAGTGCCGCACTCACCATGGCCGGCAGCGCCCAGGCGCAGGACAAGGAACAGTACATCGCCCTGCCGTCCTACCGCGTGGGTCCGTACGCGGCCGGCGGCTCCGGTTTCTACGGCGGCATCATCGACTACTTCAACCTGGTCAACCAGGCCGGCGGCGTCAATGGCGTCAAGATCAGCTGGGAAGAGTGCGAAACCGAATACAACCCCTCGCGCGGCGTCGAATGCTATGAACGCCTGAAAACCAAGCAGGGCGGCGCCACGTTGGTCGAAACCCTGTCCACGGGTGTCGCCTACGGCATCCTGGACCGCGTGGCGCAGGACAAGATCCCCATGACGATGATCGGCTACGGCCGCTCGGACGCCGCCAACGGCAAGGTCTTCCCGTACGTGTATCCGCTGATCTCCAGCTACTGGAGCCAGGCCGCCGCCATGATCAAATACCTGGGTGACAAGGATGGCGGCATGGACAAGCTGAAAGGCAAAAAGATCGTGCACCTGTACCACGATTCGGCCTTTGGCAAGGAGCCGCTGCCGGTGCTCGAAGCGCTGTCGAAACAGTACGGCTTTGAGCTGATCAAGATTCCCGTCGCGCCGCCTGGCAGCGAACAGCAATCGCAATGGCTGCAAATCCGCCAGGCCAAGCCGGACCACGTGATCCTGTGGGGCTGGGGCGTGATGAACTCCGTTGCCATCAAGACGGCACAGCGCAACGGCTTCCCTCGCGACAAGATGCTGGGCGTGTGGTGGGCCGGTTCCGAAGAAGACACGATTCCATCGGGCGACGCGGCCAAGGGCTACACGGCGATGAGTTTTAATACGCCGGGCAACTACCCCGTTCTCGACGACATCCGCAAAAAACTCTACGCCTCCGGCAAGGGCAACCTGTCCGACCAGTCGCGCATCGGCTCCGTGTACCACATGCGCGGCGTGACGGCCGGCATCCTGTGGGTCGAAGCGATTCGCACGGCGCAGGAAAAATTCGGCAAGGGAAAACCGATCACGGGCGAGCAGATGCGCTGGGGCCTGGAAAACCTGAACGTCGACGACGCGCGCCAAAAGGCCGTGGGCGCGCTGGGCATGTTCCCCACCGTGAAAACCAGCTGCGACGACCATGAAGGCTCGGGCGCCGTGAAAGTGCAGCAGTGGGATGGCAAGAAGTGGACCGCCATCACGCCGAAATGGATCGTCGGCGACAAGGCCCTGGTGCGCAAGCTGGTCGAGGAATCGTCCGGCAAGTACGCCGAAGAGAAAAAGATCACGCCGGCGTGCATGAAGTAAATCGCTGACGATGGTGGTGTCGGATTACGGCCTGCGGCCTAATCCGACCTACGCCGCATTCTTGTAGGTCGGATTAGCGTAGCGTAATCCGACAGCATCGCCAACACATATGAAAACGAAGCAGCCATGACACCCACTGCCACGCAAACGCCAGACACCGCGCCGCCCTACCTGTCGGTGAACAATATCGAAGTCATCTACGACCACGTGATCCTGGTCCTGAAGGGCGTGTCGCTGCAAGTGCCGCAAGGCAAGATCGTGGCGCTGCTGGGCGCCAACGGCGCCGGCAAGTCGACCACCCTGAAGACCATCTCGACCCTGCTGCGCGGCGAACGCGGCGACGTCACCAAGGGCGAAGTCCAGTTCAAGGGCGAGCGCGTGGACCAGTTGACGCCGAATGAACTGGTCAAGCGCGGCCTGTCGCAGGTGATGGAAGGCCGGCACTGTTTCGGCCATCTCACCATCGAGGAAAACCTCTTGACGGGCGCCTACACGCGCAGCCTGTCGCGCGGCGAGCTGAAAGACGCGCTGGAGAAGGTGTACCACTATTTCCCGCGCCTCAAAACGCGGCGCGCCAGCCAAGCCGGCTACACCTCGGGTGGCGAACAGCAGATGTGCGCCATCGGCCGCGCGCTGATGGCTAAGCCGTCAATGATTTTACTGGACGAGCCCTCGATGGGCATCGCGCCGCAGATCGTCGAAGAGATTTTCGGCATCGTCAAGGACCTGAACCACCAGGAAAACGTCTCTTTCCTGCTGGCCGAACAGAACACCAACGTGGCGCTGCGCTACGCCGACTTCGGCTACATCCTGGAAAACGGGCGCGTCGTGATGGAAGGACAAGCCCAGGAACTGGCCAGCAACGAAGACGTCAAGGAGTTTTACCTGGGCGTCTCCGGCGCCGGGCGCAAGAGCTTCCGCGACATGAAGTTCTACCGCCGCCGCAAGCGCTGGCTGGCCTGATCCATCAAAACCCTTGGCTGCAACGCGCATGGCGGTCCTGATGGCCTGGCGTGCGGATCAACACGCACTGACAAATGGAGAATGACTGACATGAACGATACGCTCGACAGTCTGGAAACGCGCACCGCCGAGGCGCGCGAACGCGAATTGATGGCCGGCCTGCCGCAGCTGATCGCGCGCGCGCAAAAGGCGCCGGGCTGGGCCCGCATCCTCGACGGCGTCAACGCGGCCGGCATCACCAGCCGCGCCGCGCTGGCGCAGCTGCCCGTGACGCGCAAGTCCGACCTCAAGCAATTGCAGCACGCGCAGCTGCCGTTCGGCGGCTTGAACACGACGCCGAAAAACGCCCTGTCGCGCGTGTTCGTCTCGCCCGGCCCCATCTTCGATCCGGAAGGCCGCGGCCCCGACTGGTGGCGCTTCGCGCGGCCCATGTATGCGGCCGGCGTGCGCGCCGGCGGCCTGCTGCAGAACTGTTTTTCGTATCACTTCACGCCGGCCGCCTTCATGGTCGAAGGGGGCGCCGCGCGCATCGGCTGCACCGTCATCCCGGCCGGTATCGGCCAGACGGAAATGCAGGTGCAGGCGATGGCCGACCTCAAGCCCGACACCTACATCGGCACGCCGTCCTTCTTAAAACTGATCATCGAGAAGGCGCGCGAAATGGGCGCCGACATCAGCAGCGTCACCAAGGCCGTGATGGGTGCCGAAGCCTTGCCCGAATCCCTGCGCAGCTGGTTTGCCGAGAACGGCGTACCGCACGTGTTCCAGACCTATGCCTCGGCCGACATCGGCAGCATCGCCTATGAAACGGCCAGCAATGGCAAGCTCAATCCCGGCATGGTCGTCGACGAAAACGTGCTGCTCGAGATCGTCCATCCGGGCAGCGGCATTCCCGTCGCGCCGGGCGAGGTGGGCGAAGTGGTCGTCACCGTCTTCAATGCCGACTACCCGCTGATCCGCTTTGCCACGGGCGATCTGTCGGCCGAGCTGGTCGATGCGCCGGAGTCGCCGTGCGGCCGCACGAATACGCGCATCAAAGGCTGGATGGGTCGCGCGGATCAAACCACCAAGGTGCGCGCCATGTTCGTGCATCCGTCGCAGGTGCATGACATCGCGCGCCGCCACCCGCAAATCAGGAAGGCGCGGCTGGTGGTATCGGGGCGCATGGCCAACGACGAGATGGCCTTGCATTGCGAAGTCGACGATCCGGCGGACGCCAGCGGCGTGGAAGCGATCATCGGCTCGATCCGCGAATTGACCAAGCTGCGGGGCGACGTGGTGCTGGTGGCAGTGGGCAGTCTGGCGCAGGATGGGAAAATCATCGACGACATGCGCGATTACAAATAAGGCCGATTTGCGGGATAATACCGGCATTGACCATCAGCCCCATTCATCGCCATGCAAGAGTCCATGCAAGAATTTCATCACAACCGTGCCCGTGACCTGATCAAGAACGCGGAACTGCTGTTCGACCAAGATACCGTGCAGGCGTCGATCACGCGCATGGCCGATGTACTCAACACGCGCTTCAACGCCGCGGATTCCAAGGAATTCCCGCTGGTGCTGGGCGTGATGGGCGGCGCCGTCGTGTTTACGGGCAGCCTGCTGCCGCAACTGAGCTTCCCGCTCGAATTCGACTACATCCACGTCAGCCGCTACGGCGACGACGACAAGGGCGGCGAGGTGGTGTGGAAAGTCATCCCCCGCTCGAACGTAGCGGGCCGCACCGTCATCGTGCTCGACGATATCCTCGATGAAGGCGAAACCCTGGCGCACGTCAAGCAGCGCCTGCTGGACATGGGTGCCTCGGAAGTCATCCTGGCCGTCTTCGCCGACAAGGCCATCGGCAAGAAAAAGCCCGTGCAGGCGGACATCGTCGGCCTGGTGATCCCGAACCGCTTCGTCGTCGGCTTCGGCATGGATGCATACGGCTACTGGCGCAACCTGCCGGGTTTGTGGGCCATCAAGCCTGAGGATTTGAAGCAGGAGTAAGGATTTGTCGGATTACGGCCTTTGGCCTAATCCGACCTACCCATGGTTGACGCGGCAGGTCGGACGTAGGTCGGATTAGCGCGCAGCGCGTAATCCGACACTACCACCAGCTTACAGCTTCAACCGCGCGCGTGCCGCATCGTATTCGGCCTTCAGGCGCGCCACCATCTCTTCCACGCTGGGCACGTCGTCCATCAAGCCCACGCCCTGGCCCGCGCCCCAGATGTCGCGCCAGGCTTTGGCGCTGCCGGAGCCGAAATTCATCGCGCTCTTGTCCGCTTCGGGCAAGGCTTCCGGATCGAGTCCGGCCGCTTCGATCGATTTTTTCAGGTAATTGCCGTGCACGCCCGTAAACAGGTTCGTGTAGACGATGTCCGCCGCGCTGGAATCCACGATGGCGTCGCGGTAGCCGTCGCTGACGTTCGACTCCTTGGTCGCCAGCCAGCGCGAGCCGATGTAGGCAAAGTCGGCGCCCATCGCTTGCGCGGCCAGCACGGCGTCGCCCGTGGCGATGGAGCCCGACAGCGCCAGCGGGCCGTCGAAGAATTTGCGCACTTCGCCCACCAGCGCGAACGGCGACAGGGTGCCCGCGTGGCCGCCGGCGCCGCTGGCGACCAGGATCAAGCCATCGACACCGGCTTCCAGCGCCTTTTTCGCGTGACGGATCGAGATCACGTCGTGCAGCACGATGCCGCCATAGCTGTGGATGGCGTCGAGCATTTCCTTGGGCGGCGCGCGCAGCGAGGAAATGATGATGGGGACCTGGTGTTTCACGCACACTTCCACGTCGTGCGCCAGGCGGTCGTTCGACTGGTGCACGATCTGGTTGACGGCGATCGGTCCCACTTTCTTATCGGGATTGGCGGCCTGGAAGGCGGCCAGTTCGGCCTGCAAATCCGTGAGCCAGGTGTCGAGCAATTCGGCGGGACGCGCGTTCAGGGCAGGGAAGGAACCGACGATGCCGGCCTTGCACTGCGCCGCGACAAGGGCCGGGCCGCTGGCGATGAACATCGGCGAGGCGATAACGGGTAAGGAGAGGTTTTGCAACGCAACAGGCAATGCCATGGCGGACTCGCTGGAAAGTTGATCGGACGTGAAAGACACACTGAACGTTGATTATAGTGCAGAAAAAGTACGATCGTGCTGAATTTATCGCAGACCCGCTTCAGCCATCATTGAGCAAGTACTCACCCTCGACACGCGCCGCTACAGCCCTGCATAGCTGCGCGACGGCCCACTCGGCCAGCGCATCCGCTTCCTGGCGCAGGAAACGCCGGTTGGCCTCCTCGAAGATGGGCATGCCGCGCAGCAGGGCCGGTATTGCGGCCAGGGCGATGCGCTGGCGTTCCAGCAGCAAGAATTTCAGCAGCACTTTCACCGCATTCTGCGCATTGCGCACGGGGTCGGACGCCAGGTAATCGAGACGAGAATACGCGCGCTGCAGCGCGCCGGCGGCATCCGTGAAGGGCCGCCCGTGGCCGGGAATGACGACGCGCACGTCCAGGCTGGCGATCAGGTCCAGCGTGGCGCGCGCCTCCAGAAAGCCAGAGCCGCCATCGAGTTCGGGGAAGATCACGCCAAAGCCGTTTTCCCACAGGGCGTCGGCGGAAATGAGGATGCCCTCGTCGGCACAGTAAAAAATCAGCGAGTGCGGGTCGTGGCCCGGTGCGCCCAGCGCCTGCCAGGCCATGCCGGCCAAGGTCAAGGTGTCGCCGGGCGAGACGGTGGCGTCAAAGCCGAAGCGCGGGCATTGCTGGCCCGTGGCCTGGAAGCTGAGGGCATCGGCATCCCACGCGCGCACCTTGTCCGCTTCCGAGACGGGAATGGCCGTCTGGCAGCCGTATTGCGCTTGCAGCAGCGCGTTGCCGCCGCAATGGTCGGAGTGCAGGTGCGTATTGAACAGGCGGTCCAGGGGACGGCCGGCCAGGCTATGGCGCAGCAGGGCCAGGGTTTGCGGCGCATGCGTGACATAACCGCTATCGATCAGGGCCGTGTCATCCTTCCCCTGGAACAGGATGTTGTTCGACGACAGCCAGCCGCGTTCGAACACCTGCATGGCATCGGGGAACAGCACTGGCGATCGTGGCATGGGCTTCCTCAGTAGTCGGGCTCGAAATCGAGCAGCGATTCACGGCCTGGCAATTCGGCCCAGACGGCGCGCTTGAAGTCGTCGTCGGCCTTGCTCCAGGCGATGATCTCGTCGAGCGTGCGCAGGCAGCCTTCGCACAAGCCGCTGTTGCGGTTCATCTTGCACAGGCTGACGCAGGGCGACGGCACCGGGGACGGCAAAGGGAGCGGAACGGCTGGCGGAGGTGGGGTAGCGACCATCATGGAGCGGCATCGGTAAACGTGAAGGCTTTCATTATGCCGCGAAACGGCGCCGGCGAGTCGATGGCATCGCCCTGCAATGTTTCCGTGAATATATTTTCCAGCGAAACAATGATCAACAACCGCTCTTACGGAAATATATTTTTCACACATTCTCACTCTGCGGGTGCCCGTCCTACAACAGAATCAGGCCAGATCCTGCTTGACTTGAGATATTACACAACTATACTACCATCCATACAGATGGCAAATGGATGCCGCGTGGAGTTTTTGGAGAGATATGGCCAAGCAAGACAGCAAGCCCAAAATTGGGGAATCCGAGAAAATCACGATCAACCTGGGCTTGATCGACCTGGGGCAGATCGATTTGCTGGTTCAGGAGGGATTTTATTCCAACCGTACGGATCTGATCCGTACGGCCATACGCAACCAGCTGGGCACCCACGCCGACGTGGTGAAACAGACCGTCGCCCGTAAAAGCCTGGTATTGGGCATGCAGCACTATTCGCGCGCCGACCTGGAAGCGATCCAGGCAGCCGGTCAGCGCCTGCAGATACAGGTGCTGGGACTGGCCAGCATCGCCAGTGATGTCTCCGTGGAACTGGCACTGGCCACCATCGAGTCTATTTTCGTATTAGGTGCCCTGCACGCCAGCACCGTCGTCAAGACGGCGCTCGCAGGGCGAATTCACTAGCGTATTGGTTCGCGGCGATGACCCGGCCGATGCGCGGCACCGTTAAGGATGGTCATGAAACTACCTCTCAACATGTTGGCGCAGATGCGCGCAGCGACCCGTAATCTGATGGGCAGCGGCCCTGCCGCCGCCACCGAAGCGATCCAGCAGGCGCTGTCTGCGGCCGGCCTGAGGCCGCCAGCGGCAGCCACCCAAGCGCCGCCACCGCAGCCGATGCGCGACATTAATCCACCACCGGCGCCACCACCCGCACCAGCGCAGGCCCGGGCCGGGCAGCCGCAAACGGAAGCTGCGCCAGAAGCGCCCGCCGCTCCACCCACGCCCGCGCAGGTGGCGCAGGACTTCGCGCAGGATTTCATGGCGCGCCTGGGCGTGCCGGCCGGCCTGGGCCAGCACAGCTTCGACATGCCCAGCTTCGAGCTGCCGAATTTCCATCCGCCCGGCTTCAACGCGCCGGCTGCCACGCCGGCGGAAATACCCGCTGGCGCGCAGTTCATCGACGGCGTGTACCGCAACCATGCGGGTACGCGTTCGTACAAGCTGTATATCCCCAGCAGCTATCACGGCCAGGCCATGCCGCTGATCGTCATGCTGCACGGCTGTACGCAAAATCCCGACGATTTCGCCGCCGGCACGCAGATGAATGCGCTGGCCGAAGAAAAGGAGTGTTTTGTCGTCTACCCGGCGCAAACGCAGGGCGCCAACAGTTCGCGCTGCTGGAACTGGTTCAACGCCATCGACCAGCAGCGCGACCAGGGCGAACCGTCGCTGATCGCCGGCATCGCCCAGCAAGTCATCGACGACTACCCGGTCAACGAGCGCGAAGTGTTCGTCGCCGGCCTGTCGGCGGGCGGTGCCATGGCCGTCATCGTCGGCACCTTGTACCCCGACCTGTTTGCCGCCGTCGGCGTGCATTCGGGACTGCCCTTCGCTTCGGCGCAGGACTTGCCGTCGGCGCTGGCAGCCATGAAGGGCGGCGCCATGCCCAATGCCCAGCGCAAGGCGCCGACCGGCGGCGTGCCCATCATCGTTTTTCACGGCGACCGCGACACCACCGTCAACCCGCGCAATGGCGATGAACTGATCGCCCAGGGCGTTCGCAGCCAGGCGGGCGGCAAGGCGGCCAGGGCCGCATCCGTCGACGGCAGCGTGCCGAACGGCCACCGCTACACGCGCACCACGCACAGCCAGGCCGATGGCTCGCCGCTGGGAGAACACTGGGTCATCCACGGCGCCGGCCATGCCTGGTCCGGCGGCAGCAACAACGGCAGCTATACGGACGGCAAAGGGCCGGACGCCAGCCGAGAGATGCTGCGCTTCTTCAAGACCGTCAGCTGATGTTTTCGGTGTATGGCGCGATCTGCCGCTGCTTGTCGGCGATCTCGCACACGCCATCGGCATAGCGGTTGGAGATGGCGATGAACTGGTCCTGAATCTGCAGGAAGGCGTCGACGATCTCGGCGTCGAAATGCGTGCCGCGCCCCTCGACGATGATCTGCACGGCCTGCGCGTGGTCCATGCCCTGCTTGTAGATGCGCCGGCTGATCAGGGCGTCGTACACGTCGGCCAGCGCCATCAGGCGCGCCGAAATCGGGATGGCTTCGCCAGCCAGCCCTTGCGGGTAGCCGCTGCCATCCCATTTTTCATGGTGGCTGTAGGCGATCTCTTTCGCGTACTTGAGGAAATCGACTTCGATGCCCAGCTCATGCTCGGCCGCCAGGATGGCATCGCGCCCCAGCGTGGTGTGCGTCTTCATGATGGCCATTTCGTGCGGCTCGAAACGCCCCGGCTTGAGCAGGATATGGTCGGGGATGCCCACCTTGCCGATATCGTGCAGCGGTGCCGTCTTGAACAGCAGTTCGATATTCTTGTCCGTCAAAAAATCGCGGAAACGCGGCAGGCTGCGCACCTTCTCCGCCAGCGCCTTCAGGTAGTGCGAGGTGCGGCGGATATGGTTGCCCGTCTCGCTGTCGCGCGTCTCGGCCAGCGAAGCCATGGCGTGGATCGTGACGTCCTGCAGCGCCGCCACTTCCTGCACGCGGCGCTCCACTTCCGTTTCCAGGTACTGGTTCTGGTCGCGCAAAAAATCCTGCATCTGCTTCATCGCCAGTTGCGTCCTGATGCGCGCCAGCACGATGGGCGCCGAAATCGGCTTGGTGATGTAGTCGACGGCCCCCAGGGCGAGGCCCAGCTGCTCGTCGGCCACTTCGCTCATGGCGGTCACAAAAATGACGGGGATGCCGGCCGTGACGGGATCGGCCTTCAGCGCGCGGCACACGTCGTAGCCGCTCATGCCCGGCATCATGATGTCGAGCAGGATCAGGTCGGGCTGGTCGCTGCCGGCGGCGATCTTCAGGGCACGCTCGCCATTAACGGCGATCTTGGTGCGGTAATCGTCTTCCAGCACCGCACGCAACAGGTCGATATTGTCTGGTGTGTCATCGACCACCAGGATGGTTGGCTTGCTTGCCGGCGCTTTCATGCCCGTCCTTCGCTCTGCATAGTTATCCTTGTCACAGTGTCAGCTCCAGCGCATCGGCCACCTCGCCCAGCTGCGCCAGCGCACCTTCGAAATCGTATTGCCCCAGCATGCGCTTCAACTGGCGGGCATGTTCCGCCTGCCCCGCCGCGACCAGCACGGGACCGATGCCGTCCAGGTGCTTGACGGCCTGCGCATCGTCCTGCTGCAGCAGCTGCGACAATTCGCGCAAGCCCGCTTCCAGACGCATCCGGTCCACCGGTGCCACGTGCGCCACCGGCGCGCCGCCCGCCTCGGCCGCATTGCTGCGCGACTGCATCGCCAGCACGATCTTCGGCACCAGCTCGTCGAGCGCCAGCGTGCAGGCGGCCAGCGCCTGCGGCAAGCCATCGTGCGAGCCCAGGCTGAGCAAATGCTCGACCCGCGCGGCACTGTCGGCCAGACCACCGGCGCCGATATTGCCGGCCAGGCCCTTCAAGGTATGCGCTTCGCGGATTGCCGTCTCGAGCTGGTTGTTCTCGATGGCGGCAACGATGCGCTGCATGGCATCGAACTGGGTTTCCACAAAACGGTCCAGCAATTTTCGCATCAAAACGGCATTGCCGCCCACGCGGCGCATGGCCTCCGTCATTTTCAGGCCGGAGATCACCGGCAGCTCCGCTTCCGGCTGGGTCACCACCGCCGCCACTTCCTGCGGCATGGCCGGCGCAATCCAGCGCGCCAGAGTGCCGAACAGCTGCGCCACATCGATCGGCTTGGCGATGAAATCGTTCATGCCGGCGTCCAGGCATTTCTCTTTGTCGCCGACCATGGCATTGGCCGTCATGGCAATCACGGGCAAATTGGAATAACGGGGATCCTGGCGCAGCTTGCGGGTGGCCTGGTAGCCATCCATCACCGGCATCTGGCAATCCATCAGCACACCGTCATAGGCATTTTCCTCGATCTTCGCCAACGCGATGGCGCCATTGCCCGCGATGTCGACCCGGATGCCGGCGTCGTTGAGAATATGCTGCGCCACTTCCTGGTTCACTTCATTATCCTCCACCAGCAGCAGCCAGGCGCCGCGCAGGGCGCGTTCATCGTCGCGATAGCTGCTCTGGCGCTGCGTCTTGCGGCTCTGCCCCGTCACGCCGCCAAACACGAACGATATCTGGTCGAGCAGAGTCGAGGCGCTGACCGGCTTGTTCAATACGCCGTCGAGCGGCAAGTCCCGCTGGCGCGCCGCTTCCAGCAGCGCTTCGCGATGGAAGGCCGTGACCATGATGCAGGCCGGCGTGGCATCGATGTCGGCGGCATCGGCACGGATGCCGGCCAGGGTATCGAGGCCGTTCATGCCCGGCATTTTCCAGTCCATCAGCACCAGCCCGTACGGGCGCCCCTCGGCGCGCGCCTGCGCCACGGCGCCGATGGCCAGCACGCCGCCAAACACGGCACGCGCCTCGAAGCCCAGCGCCGTCAGCATGCTGACGAAGATTTCACGCGCGCTGGAGTTGTCGTCGACCACCAGCACGCGCAGGCCCTCGAAGCGCTGCGGAGCAAGCAGGCTGTCGCGCGGCACGGCTGCCAGGCCGAAGCGGGCCGTGAAGAAAAAGGTGCTGCCCACGCCCGCTTCGCTGACCAGGTCAATCTCGCCTTCCATCATTTCCACCAGGCGCTTGCTGATGGTCAGTCCCAGGCCCGTGCCGCCATGGTGGCGCGTGGTGGAAGTGTCGGCCTGGGTAAATGCCTGGAACAGCTTGCTGCGCTGGGGCGGCGTCAGGCCGATACCCGTGTCGCGCACGTCCACGCGCAAGACAGCCGCATGTTCTTCCAGCTGCTGCAGGCGGATGGTGACGACGATCTCGCCCTTGTCCGTAAACTTGATGGCGTTGTTGGTCAGGTTGATCAGCACCTGGCCCAGGCGCAGCGGGTCGCCCTGCAAGGCGTTCGGCACGTCGGGGGCGATGTCGAACAGCAGTTCGAGGCCCTTGTCCTGCGCGCGCATCACGGACAGGTCGGCGATCTGCGCCAGCACGTCCTCGAGGAAGAAATCGACTTTTTCAAAGGCCATCTTGCCGGCCTCGATCTTCGAGAAATCGAGGATGTCGTCGATGATGGCCAGCAGGTTCTTCGAGGCCGATTCCACCTTCTCCAGGTAGTTGCGCTGGGTCGACGTGAGCTCCGTCTGCAGCGCCAGGTGGGTCATGCCGATGATGCCGTTCATCGGCGTGCGGATCTCATGCGACATATTGGCCAGGAAGTCCGACTTCATCTTGGTCGCATCCTCGGCCACTTCGACGGCATGGCGCAGGTCCTGCTCGACGGCCAGGCTGGTGCTCATGTCCTTGAGCGCCTGCAGCAATTCGCCCGTCTCGTCGCGCGACGTCACTTCGATGACGGAACTGAGGTCGCCGTTGGCCACGCGCGTGGCGATCGCCACCGCCTCGCCCAGCGGGCGCGTGATCGAGCGCGCCGACCAGGCAAAGGCCAGGCCCGTCAGCAGGGCCGCCAGGCCGATGCCGCCCATCAGCAGCAGCGACGTATCGATGTCGTTGCGTATCCTGGCCGCGCTGTCGCGTATCAGTTGCTGCTGCAGGTCGTCGAGCTGGCCCACGTACAGCAGCACTTTTTCCAGCACCGGCAAGGTCTGCGTCTGCATGGCCTGCTCCGCGCGGGCATCCTCGCCGCGCTCGACCAGTTCGAACATCGCCTTGAGCGAGCCATAGTACTCGGCACGCGCAAGATGCATCTGTTCCAGCAGGCGCCGTTCTTCGGGCCGCGCATCGAGACCGTCGAGGATGCGCACCTGCTCATCGATGCCTTGCTTGATCGCTTCCAGGCGCGCCTGATTCGCCCGACGCAGCGCCAGCCGGTTCTGGCCAGGCAGGCTGGCGATGCGCGTGGCCGCCTCGCGCGCCAGCCCATGGATCTTGCTGGTGGCCTTGGCGGCGACCCAGTCGCGCTGCAGGATATCGTCGGTCTCGGCGCGGATGGCATAGATGCGGCTACCCGCCAGGACGATGACGACCAGCATCAGCACGATCAGAATGGCATAACCGGCATTGATGCGTACGCCGATGCGGATATCCCTGAAGCGCATAACTTTCCTATAAGAAATTCTTAAAAATCGAAGTCTGAACGTATTCCCCTACGGAATGCAAGGTTTATTGCAAAGCAATTGCATGCCGAAGCACTTATTTAGCCGACGTTATGGCTTTTGCAGGGGGCGCCAGGGTGGCGATGCGCTCTTGCAGGCAGGCGGGACACCAGCAGCCCACGGCAGCGCTGCCGGGTACGGGAACGGCCGGCGGCAGGGCGACGCACCAGCAGGGTTCCTTGGCGTTCGGGTCAAGCTGGCCACACTGGAAAGTGGCGCCGCACAGGCTGCACTGGCTCATGGCTATGTTTGAATTGACAAGTGTGTGTCATGCTGCGCCGGAATGCGACGCAGATGTAACGGGCAGTAAAAGGGCTGGCTGGGGAACATATCGGGCCAGACTATAGGATCATCAGGGAAAATACAACAAGATCGCCCTATAATGCCTCCAGGATTTTCTTCTTCCCTGTAAAATCGCACAAATCTATTTTCCGGACTCGCCATGAATCAACTAGCTAACTTGAACCTGGACATGAATGACGACTTGACGGCGGTGTCGCCGCAAATCAAGGCGCAGATTCTGGCCGAGGCCCTCCCCTACATCCGCAATTTCCATGGCAAGACCATCGTCATCAAATACGGTGGCAATGCCATGACGGACGAACGCCTGAAACACGGCTTCGCGCGCGACGTCATCCTGCTCAAGCTGGTCGGCATGAATCCGGTCGTGGTGCACGGCGGCGGACCGCAGATCGACAACGCGCTGAAAAAAATCGGCAAGCAAGGCACCTTCGTGCAAGGCATGCGCATCACCGATGAAGAAACCATGGAAGTGGTGGAGTGGGTGCTGGGCGGCGAAGTGCAGCAGGATATCGTCATGCTGATCAACCATTACGGCGGCCAGGCTGTCGGCCTGACGGGCAAGGATGGCGGCTTGATCCGCGCGCGCAAGATGCAGATGCCGGACCGCGAACATCCGGGCGAATTCCTCGACATCGGCTTTGTCGGCGAGATCGACGCGATCAACCCGGCCGTCGTCAAGGCGCTGCAGGACGACGCCTTCATTCCCATCATTTCGCCGATCGGTTTCGGCCAGGATGGCCAGGCCTACAATATCAACGCCGACGTGGTAGCTGGCAAGATCGCGGAAATCCTGAAAGCGGAAAAGCTGATCATGATGACCAACATCGCCGGTGTCCAGGACAAGCAGGGCAACCTGGTGACCGACCTGTCGGCGCGTGAAATTGACGAGATGTTCGCCGACGGCACGATATCCGGCGGCATGCTGCCGAAGATCTCGTCCGCGCTCGACGCCGCCAAGTCCGGCGTGAACACGGTGCACATCATCGATGGCCGCATCGAACACTCATTATTGCTGGAAGTGTTGACCGAGCAGGCTTTTGGTACTATGATCCGTTCGCACTAAAAAAATCGCAACGCATCACAGCGAGTAGTTTGGCGGCGCAGATCACCTGGCGCCGCTTTTAATTTGCCCTTGTAGCTCAGTGGTAGAGCACTCCCTTGGTAAGGGAGAGGCCACGTGTTCGATCCACGTCAAGGGCACCAGTATCCTTTCCCCGCAGCTGTAAAAATGCCCATGGCGGCGTTGTACTTCCTCGCCGTACATTCATACTGTCTTCGTCAGTACGCCTTGCCCTGAACATTTTTCCATCTGCTCTGCTATCTGTCGCCCGCATCGCCTCCGCGTTTCAATACACCCGCTCGACCTTCAAGCCCTTCTGACGCAATAAATCCGGCACGCTTTTCGCTCCGACCAGGTGCAGCACGCCGATGGCGGCCAGGCTGTGCTTTTCGCGCACCAGCAGCTTGGCGATGCCGTCGGCCAGGGCCGGGTTGCGGCCATCCAGCAACACCTTTTGCACGAATTGCGCGGCGAACGAGGGGTCTTGCGCAGCCTTGGCCGCCAGCTTGTCGAAGGCAGCCGCGTCGGCGTTGCGCCAGGCATCGGCGATCTCGCGCGCTTCCTGGCTTTGTTCCTGATCCTCGATCGACGCCACGCCGTCTTCCAGGAAGCGGCACTGGTCGCCGGGCGACATGGCGCCAAACAGCGCCATCTGGCCTTCCATCGATTCGAGTTCCAGCACGGGGATCTTGCGCGCCTTGGCCTGCTGCGACAGATAATTGTCGACGGCCAGGTCGGAGCGGTAGCCGAGGGTGGAAAACTCGCCGAGGGCCAGCATGCTGGCCAGCATCCACGGCTTCATCGGCGCCACCGACTCGGCTGGAATGCCGTATTTTTGCAACAGCGGCGCCAGGCGCGGGGCCAGGGTCTGGCGGCAGTCGGCAGGCACCTTGCTGCCCGGCGCCTCCATGCCGTATTTCAGCACGGCGCTCACAGCCTTACGCGGATCGGCGCCGGGATCGATCTCCAGCGCCAGCGCCCCTGCCTGGAGCAACGCCTGCGTCACGGTCGGTTCGAGCGGATAAAAATCGGGCGCGCCCACGTGGATGGTACCGAACAGATACAGGGTGTGGCCCGCGTCCTGCACCTTGAACAGGGCGCCCCGGTTTTGCGCCACGGGCGCCGCTTCCGCCAAGGCCGCCTGCAACGGCAGCAAGAATAATCCGCAAAACATCACTATAATCTGGCGTCGCATGGTTTTCCTGATTGTTGAATTTTTCATCTTCTCTCGCTAGCAAAGACTCTCGTGCCTGTGTCCCATCTTAACCGCTCGTCGCCGGTCTGGCTGTTTGACCTCGACAACACGCTGCACAATGCCTCGCACGCCATCTTCCCCACCATCACGGCCAATATGAACACGTATATTGCCCGGGTGCTGGGCGACGGCGTGACGCCGGCCGACGACGCCATCGTCAATGCAGCGCGCGCGGCTTACTGGCGCCGCTATGGCGCCACCTTGCTGGGCATGGTCAAGCACCATCAGGTGCAGGCCGCGCATTTTTTACACGAGACGCACGCCTTCGACGATTTGCGCGCCATGATACGCGCCGAACGGGGGCTGGGGGCTTTACTCAAACGCCTGCCTGGCCGTAAAATTTTACTCACCAACGCGCCGCTGCGCTATTCGAGCGACGTGATGCGCCACCTGGGACTGCGCCGGCACTTTTCACACCACGTTGCCATCGAGGCGATGCAGGTGCACCGCCAGCTGCGGCCCAAGCCATCGACCTTGATGCTGCGCAAACTGATGCGCAAGCACCAGGTCCGCCCTGGCCGCTGCATCCTGGTGGAAGACACCCTCGCCAACCTGAAGGGCGCAAAAAGACTGGGCCTGCGCACGGCCTGGGTCACGCAATACCTGAAAATGGCCGATCCGATCGGCGTGGCGAAGCTGTCCAAGGCGTTAAATCGCCCCGCTTACGTCGATGTCAAAGTAAAATCTGTCCGGCATTTGGCACGCCGCCTTCACCGACTGCGTTGAAGGGGACTCCTGGGCTTGCGGTTGACGCCGGAAGCCGCACCGCTAGCGGCGGTGACGGACCTCCCCATCAAGGCAGCATTTTTTTTAACGACAAGAGAAAATATGGCAAGCACACCGCCGGGCCAACGCAGGCTACAAATTCTTCAGGCCCTCGCCGCAATGCTGGAGCAGCCGAAAGGCGAAAAGATCACCACCGCCGCACTGGCGGCCAGGCTGGCCGTCTCGGAAGCGGCCCTGTACCGCCATTTCGCCAGCAAGGCGCAAATGTTCGAAGGGCTGATCGAATTCATCGAGTCGAGCGTCTTCGGCCTGATCAACCAGATCGCTGAAAAGCACAGCGACGGCATGACGCAGACGCGCGACATCGTCGGCATGCTGCTCAATTTCGCCATCAGCAATCCGGGCATGACGCGCGTGCTGATCGGCGACGCCCTGGTCAATGAGGACGAGCGCCTGCAAGTGCGCATGAACCAGTTCTACGACCGCGTGGAGCTGGCGCTCAAGCAGGCCTTGCGCGTGGCCGCCGCCGAAGGCCATGGCAAGGAAAGCGAAGTGGCGGCGCGCGCCACCCTGATCGTCAGCTTCGTCATCGGACGCTGGCACCGCTACGCCAAGAGCGGCTTCAAGATCAATCCATCCCAGGAAGCGGCGCTGCAAATCGCCATGCTGCTGGGGTAGGTCACCGCCGCGGCTGCCCCCATGCATACCGACTGTTTCGCCCTGCTCGACGACGCCAGCACGCCCGGCGCCGGTTCGCGCCTGTACACGGGCCTGGCGGCAGTCCTGCGGTGCAGCGAGGGGGAACAGTGGCCGGCCCTGCTCGAAGGGCTGCAAGCGGCCTTGGAACGCGGCCAGTACGCCGTCAGCGTGTGCAGCTACGAGCTGGGCGCGCACTTGCTGGCCATGCCGCTGCGCGCCCCCGGCCCGGATGCGCCGCCGCTGGCGCAGGTGCTCGTCTTCGAACACTGCACCCAGCTGTCGCAGGACGAGGTGCTGCAGTGGCTGGCCGCACGTACGCCGGCGATGGAAACGCCGGCCGGCATCGCCGGCATCCGCGCCAACGTCGATCAGGCCGAATTCACGCGCGCGCTGCAGCGCATCCACGACTACATCGTGGCCGGCGACACTTATCAGGTCAACTATACGTATCGCTTGCGCTTCGACGCCTTCGGCTCGCCCCTGGCCCTGTATGCGCGGCTGCGCGCGCGCCAGCCCGTGCCCTACGGCGCGCTGGTGATGCTGCCCGATGGCGGCGCCCTGCTGTCGCTGTCGCCGGAGCTGTTCGTGCGCCATGCGCAAGGCGAGTTGATGGCGCGTCCCATGAAAGGCACGGCGCCGGCCGCACCGCCTGAGCAAATGGAAGAAAACGCGCGCCGCGCCGCCGCCCTGGCCCATGATCCGAAAAACCGCGCGGAAAACCTGATGATCGTCGACCTGCTGCGCAACGACATCGGCCGCATCGCCGCCACGGGCTCCGTCAAGGTGCCGGCCCTGTTCCAGGTGACGCGCTACAGCAGCGTGCTGCAAATGACATCCACCGTGCAGGCGCGTTTGCGCGACGATGCCAGCCTGGCCGACATCTTCCAGGCCTTGTATCCATGCGGCTCGATCACGGGCGCACCGAAACGCCGCACCATGGAAATCATCGCTGAACTGGAACCGGCGCCGCGCGGCATCTACACGGGCGCCATCGGCTGGTTCGATCCGCCAGCCGCCAGCGCCGCCCACGCCGTGGGCGACTTTTGCATGTCCGTGCCGATCCGCACGCTGGCCTTGCAACCGGCCGGCCCTGGCGGCCTGCGGCGCGGCGAGATGGGCGTGGGCGCCGGCATCGTCCTCGACAGCGACCCGGGCGAGGAATTTGCGGAGTGCCAGCTCAAGGCCCGCTTCCTGACGGGGCTGGGCAATGACTTCGAACTGTTCGAGACCCTGTACGCGAACCGGGCCGGCGGCTGCCGCCAGCAGGAGCGCCACCTGGCGCGCCTGGCCGCATCCTGCGCCTACTTCGGTTTTGCCTGGAATGCGGACGCTGCCCGCGCGGCGCTGCAAGCGGCCTGCGCGGCACGCCCCGACGACGCACCCTTCCGCCTGCGCCTGGCGCTGCGCCAGGATGGCCGGTTCACGACGCAAAGCGGTGCCCTCACCGCCTTGCCGGACACGGTCACCATCCTGCTGGCGCCCGACGCCACCGTGGCCGACGACCTGTTCCTGCGCCACAAGAGCAGCGTGCGCGCGCGCTATGACGCGGCGTGGCGCGCTGCCGAAGCGCAAGGCGGCTTCGACATGCTGTTCTTTAACGAACGGGGCGAGCTGACGGAGGGCGGACGCAGCAATGTCTTCGTGAAGCTGGACGGCCGCTGGCACACGCCGCCCCTGTCCTGCGGCCTGCTGCCCGGCGTGCAGCGCGCGACCATGCTGGCCGACCCTGCCTGGGATGCGCAGGAAACCGTCATCACGCGCGCCATGCTGGCGCGGACCGAGGCGATTGTCGTGTGCAATGCGCTGCGCGGGGCGATGCCCGCCAAGCTCATCCTTTAAGCGTCAATGCGCATTTCGTAGCCGCCATAGATCATCCGCTTGCCATCGAACGGCAGCTTGGCCGGATCCATCATCTCGGCCAGGCGCGGGTCTTTCATGACCTTGTCGTTGATTTCATCGCGCTTGGCGCGCGATTCAAACACGATCCAGGAAAACACCACTACTTCGCCATCCTGCAAGTCCACTGCCTGCGGGAACGAGGTCAGCTTGCCCGGCTTGACATCGTCGCCCACGCATTCGCGAAATTCCTGCGCGCCATATTCGCGCCAGACGGCGCCGCAAGCACGCGACATGGCCAGGTAGGTATCGAGCTTGGCTTTCGGTACGGGCACCACAAATCCATCGACATACGCCATGATGATCTCCTTGATGGTTGTTTTGACAAACACGAACAACCAGCTTAGGACAATGATGGCAAGACGACAAGCACGGCATTAAAAAAAAAGCAGGCGTTCAAGCCTGCTTGTATCGGCACCTTACAGCGCCAGCGCTTTTTCCACCGCGCCAACGAGTTTCTTGTCGTCCGGCGTTACCTTGCTGGGGAAGCTTTCCACCACCTTGCCGTGGCGGTCGATCAGGTATTTATGGAAATTCCAGGCCGGCGTCTTGCCCGTCTGCTTGATCAAGTCCACGTACAGCGGATTCGGCGCGGGGCCGGAAACCACCGATTTGGAGAACATGGGGAACTTCACGCCATAGGTGTTGTAGCAGAAATCGGCGATTTCCTTGCTGTTGCCCGGCTCCTGCTTGCCGAAATCGTTCGACGGGAAACCCAGCACCACCAGGCCCTTGCTGCCGTACTTGGCGTACAGCGCCTCGAGCCCCTCATATTGATTGGTAAAACCGCAATAACTGGCGGTATTGACCACCAGCACGACCTTGCCTGCGTACTGGCACAGGTTTTGCGGCGCTTCATCCTGCAAGCGCTTGAAGGTCTGTTTCAAAATGGCAGGACAGGCGGCTGGCGCGGCGGCAGCGGCTTCGGCGGCATGGGCGGGCATGGCCAGGCTGGCACTGGCGGCAAAGGTGGTCAGCGCAAACAACTGGGCAAGGGTCTTGGACATGAAGGGCACCATGGTCGAGAAGGAAAAAAAACATTCTATGCCAAACACCGCGCACGCGTACAAGACGAACAACAACAGCATTAGCTTGAGCGATATCAACGATAGTGCAGTACTTTCCCAAAGCACAGTTTTTTTACCTATGCTCGGCCTTCCTGCCCTTGCCTTGTGGAGCTGCCATGCCCTTCCCGTACCTGACCGTATTACCCACCACCCTGCTGGCTGCCAGCCTGCTCATCCTGGCGCCAGCAAGCGCCCACGCCGCCACGGCTGCCAAAGCCGTCAAACCCGCCGCGAGCAAGGACGCTGCCGCCCTGCCTGCCTACCAGGCCGACCTGAGCCAGACCACGGTGTCCGGCCTGTCCTCGGGCGGCTTCATGGCGGCGCAGTTTGCCGTCGCCTACTCGGCCACCGTCGCCGGCGCCGGCATCATCGCGGGCGGCCCGTATTTCTGCTCGGGCCAGCCGGGCCGCTTCCCGTATATTCCCTACCTGACGAATGCCCTGACCACCTGCATGAATCCAGGCAGCTCGCAAGTGGCGCCGCCCGTGGCCAGCGAATTGCTGCGCGCGGCGAACGATTTTGCGCAGGCCCGTCTCATCGACGACACGGCCAACCTGAAACGCCAGCGCGTATATCTGTTCAGCGGAACGAAAGACCAGACCGTGACGCGGCCGGTGGTGGAACAGGTAGGAAAGTTCTATCAACTGGCCGGCACGCCGGCGGCGCAAATCCGCTTCGTCGACACGGTCGGCGCGGGCCATGCCATCATCACCGACAACAACCAGGACAAGGCCTGCGACGTGACGGCGTCGCCGTTCATCAACGACTGCGACTTCGTGCAGGCGCGCGACATCCTGCAGCACCTGTACCCGGACTTGCAGCCCTCGTCGACCACCCTGACGGGCAAGCTGATCGCCTTCAATCAGCGCAGCTTCATCCAGAACGCGTACTCCAGCATGAACAATACGGGCTACGCCTACATTCCGAAAGCCTGCGACAGCGAAAGCTGCCGCGTACACGTGGTGTTCCACGGCTGCCTGCAAACGACGCAAGCCATCGGCGACCGTTTCTATACCAGCACCGGCTACAACCAGGTGGCGGACGCCAACAAGATCATCGTGCTGTATCCGCAGGCCGAACCGAGCCCCGTCTATCCGTACAACCCGAAAGGCTGCTGGGATTTCTGGGGCTACACCAGCATCAATCCGATCGATCCGGATTTCTACCGCAAGAGCGGCACGCAGATGGAAGCGGTCAAGGGCATGCTGGACCGCCTCGCCGCGCGCCGCGGCTCGCGCTAGGCGGCCTTAGATACCGCCCATGCAGATGTACTTGATCACCAAGTAGTCCTCGATACCGTAGGTCGACCCTTCACGGCCCAGGCCCGATTGCTTGACGCCGCCGAAGGGGGCGATCTCATTCGAGATCAAGCCCGTGTTGACACCGACCATGCCCGTTTCCAGGCCTTCGGCCACGCGCCAGATGCGGCCGATATCGCGCGAATAGAAGTAGGCGGCCAGGCCGAATTCCGTGTTGTTGGCCAGGGCGATGACTTCCTCGTCCGTCTTGAAGCGGAACAGGGGCGCCAGCGGGCCGAAGGTTTCCTCGGTGGCCACGCGCATGTCGTTCGTCACGTCGGCGATGATGGTCGGCTCGAAGAAGCCGTTACCCAGCGCATGGCGCTTGCCGCCGGCCAGCAGGCGGCCGCCCTTGGCCAAGGCATCGGCCACGTGCTCTTCCACCTTGGCCACGGCCTTGGCGTCGATCAGCGGGCCCTGCGTGACGCCGGCCTCGATGCCATTGCCGACCTTCAGCTTGGCCACGGCGGCCACCAGTTTTTCGGCAAACGCGTCATACACGCTGTCCTGCACGTACAGGCGGTTGGCGCAGACGCAAGTCTGGCCCGCGTTGCGGTATTTCGAGGCGATGGCGCCTTCCACGGCCGCATCCAGGTCGGCGTCGTCGAAGACGATGAACGGCGCATTGCCGCCCAGTTCCAGCGACAGTTTCTTGATCGTCGGTGCGCACTGTTCCGCCAGCAGACGGCCCACCTGGGTCGAGCCCGTAAACGTCAGCTTGCGCACGATGGGATTCGACGTCATTTCGCCGCCGATGTCTTTCGGCGCGCCCGTGACGATGCTGAACACGCCCGCAGGCACGCCTGCGCGCTCGGCCAGCACGGCCAGCGCCAGCGCGGAAAACGGCGTCGCTTCGGCAGGTTTGAGGACCATCGGGCAGCCGGCGGCCAGGGCCGGGCCGACCTTGCGGGTGATCATCGCGGCGGGGAAATTCCACGGCGTGATGGCGGCGCACACGCCGATCGGCTCCTTGGTGATGACCAGGCGGCGGTCGGGCCACGGCGACTGCAGGGTATCGCCCGCCACGCGCTTGCCTTCTTCGGCAAACCACTCGATGAACGAGGCGCCGAACTGCACTTCGCCCTTCGCTTCCGGCAGGGGCTTGCCCTGCTCGGTAGTCATGATCAGCGCCAGGTCGTCGGCGTTTTCCAGGATCAGGTCATGCCAGCGGCGCAGCACGGCCGCGCGCTCTTTGGCCGTCTTCTTGCGCCAGGCGGGCCAGGCGGCATTGGCCGCCTCGATGGCGCGGCGCGTCTCGGCCGCGCCCATCAGGGGCACCGTGCCGATATGCTCGCCCGTGGCGGGATTGCTCACATTAATCGTCTGGCCACCATCGGCATCCGCCCAGGCTCCATTCACGTAAGCCTGGTGACGCAACAAGGTAGGATCTTTCAACTGCAGCATATGGATCTCCGGTCTGGTTTGAATTATCGACGAGGGATACTATGCCACAGCGCGGCCGATTCCGCAGGCGGACAGCCGAATCGCCCGCGTATTTACTCGACCTTGAACGACGACAGTTTCGGGTCCGGCGCCGGGTATTCCAGCTTCATGCCCTGCAAGGTTTCCAGCAGCAGCGAGGCCACCACCAGGTTGCGCTGCGTCTTGGAATTGGACGGCACCACGTACCACGGCGCATGATCGGCATCCGTCTCGCGGATCGCAGTTTCATAGACGCGCTGGTAGCCATCCCACTTCTTGCGCTGGGCGATATCGTTGGGATCGAACTTCCACTGGCGGTCGGGATCGTCGAGCCGCTCCTGCAACCGTCCCCGTTGCTCGTCCTTCGAGATATGCAGGAAGACTTTCAGGATGACGGTGCCCGTTTCGCTCAGCATGCGCTCGAAATCGCGGATCTGCGCGTAGCGGCGCTGGCATTCGGCCTTGTCGATCATGTCCTGCACGCGCGTGATCAGCACATCCTCGTAATGGCTGCGGTTGAAGATGGCGATCTCGCCCTTCACCGGCACGTGCTGGTGCACGCGCCACAGGTAGTCGTGCGCCAGTTCGATATCGGTGGGGCCCTTGAAGGCCACGGCGCGGATGCCCATCGGATTGATATTGCTGAAGATGGCCTTGACCGTGCCATCCTTGCCCGAGGTATCCATGCCCTGCAGGACCAGCAGCACTTTTTTCTTGCGCTGCGCGTACAGCATGCTCTGGCACTCGGCGATCTGCGCCGTCAGCGCCACGGTTTCCTCGCGATCGATGGCCTTGCACTGGGCCGGCGTCAGCTTCTTGTTCGCCGCCTTGGTGGCGGCGCCCAGCAGGCGCTTGCCGGCGAATTCCTCGTTCAGGTCAAAGCCCTGGCCGGCGCGAAACTGCGTGCGCGCCTTCATGCCGCCACCGCCAGCTTGCGGTGCTCGATTTTTGTGCAGCGGTCCATCACCACCTCCAGCCCAGCCGCCCGCGCCAGTTGCGCCGCCTGTTCGTTGATGATATCGAGCTGCAGCCACAGGCAGCCGGCCTTGACGGCAATGGCTTCCCCGGCGATGGGCAGAATGTCTTCCGGCTTGCGGAAGCAATCAACGATGTCGATGCGCGCCGGCGCGACGGCCGCCGCAGCTTCCGCCAGGGTGGCGTAGGCGCGCTGTCCCAGCATGTCGCGCCCGGCGAGGGCCGGATTAACGGGCAATACGCGGTAGCCATGCCGCAGCAGGTAGTCGGCCACTTCGTGGCTGGCGCGTTCGGGCTTGTCGGACATGCCGACGATGGCGATGATGCGGCTGTCTTGCAGGATGCGGGCGATGTTGGACATATTCGGGGCGTGGTTAGGCGTGCGACATTGCCCGCCTAGCGTAGCAGAATTATCCAGCGCAGGGAGCTATCCAGAAGACCTAGAACTCCGCACCAGCGCCATCTTCGCCACAAATGCGCGCGCACGCGCCGTCACGGCCGCGTAATCTCCGGTGGCGCCCGGGCCACTCAGGCTGCTGCCGATGCCCACGGCCGCGGCGCCGCTGGCAAACCATTCGTCGAGGTTCTCCACCGTCACGCCGCCCGTGGGCATCAGCGGCGCCTGCGGCAAGGGCGCGCGCAGCGCCTTGATGTAGGCGGGGCCGAACATCTCAGCGGGGAAGACCTTGACGATGTCGGCGCCCGCCTGCAGGGCCGTGACGATCTCCGTCGGCGTCATCGCCCCGGGCATGGCCAGCACCTGGTAGCGCTGGCACAGCGCGATGGTCTCCACGTTCACGCCGGGCGAGATGATGAACTGGGCGCCAGCCAGGATGGCGGCGCGCGCCGTCTCCGTATCGAGCACCGTGCCCGCACCCAGCAGCACGTCATGGCCATGGCGTTCGCGCAGGGTGCGCAGCACGCCCAGGGTATCGGGCGTGGTGAACGCCACTTCCAGCGCCGTGATGCCACCGGCGATGCACGCCTCGGCGATCTGCACGGCCGCCTGCGCCGAATTGGCGCGCACGATGCCGACCATGCCCCGCTCCAGAATGCCATCGAAAACCATGTGCTTCTGCATCTGCTCTCTCCTGTCAGGCCGGCAGGGCGCCAAAGCGCACTTCCGGCAAACCGCGCACGCCCACCTGGCGCGCATGAAACAATCCGCCGGCCAGCGGTTCGCCCGCCAGCTGGGCTGGGCTCAAGCTTTCCTGGGCCGTCGTGACGAACAATTCGTCGTAGTGCGGGCCGCCCAGGCTCACGCAGCTGGGCTGCGAGACGGGCAAGGCGATCGCCCGCTCGACGCTGCCGTCCGGCGCGAAGCGCAAGACCCTGCCTCCCCCCCACTGCGCGCTCCACAAGTGGTCATGCGCATCGATGGTGGCGCCATCGGCGGCGCCCGGCCCCGGATCGAGGACAGCAAACACGCGCACCCGGCTGGCGTCGCCCCCCAGGTAGTCGTCCCAGCGGTAGATCGCCTTCTTCATCGAGTCGCAGAAATACATGGCCGTGCCATCGACGCTGAAGCAGATGCTGTTCGAGATGGCGATGGACGGCAGCGGCAAGCGCTCCAGGCTCAAGTCCAGGTTGAGGCGATAGAAACCGGCGATCGCATCACGGCACGGGCGCTCATCGAGCGTACCGAAGACAAAGCGTCCCTGGCGGTCGCAGCGGCCATCGTTCAGGCGCGTCATGGGCAAGTCCCCCTCCACCGTGTGCAAGGGCGTGACGGCCCCGCTGCGCGCGTCAAACCACGCCAGGCGCGAAGCGAGGCCCAGCAGCAGCACGTCGTCGCGCTCCGTCAGCGCGAAGCACGCCAGGCGCTCGGGCATGGCCCAGTTCTGGCGCTCGCCCGTGGCCAGTACCAGCGCATGCAGCTGGCAGCCTTCGATATTCGTCCAGAAAACGCGGCCGCTGCGCTCGCACCAGCGCACGCCCTCGCCCAGGAAATTCTGCGCATCGACCAGTAATTGGGCCTGTGTCCCCATTATTTTTTTCCTTTTTAGTGTGACTCGCGCGGCACGGCCGAACCCCGGCAGCCGACGAGGAAATCCAGGTCCGCGCCTTCGTCGGCCTGCGTCACGTGCTTGATGTACATCGACTGGTAACCGCCGCGCATGGCCGGCTCGGGAGCGCGCCACTCGGCGCGCCGGCGCGCCAATTCGGCCTCGTCGACGTCCAGGTGCAAGCGCCGTCCCGCCACGTCCAGCTCGATCATGTCGCCGTCGCGCACCAGCGCCAGCGGCCCGCCCACGGCCGCTTCCGGCGCCACGTGCAACACCACCGTGCCGTAGGCCGTGCCGCTCATGCGTGCGTCCGAGATGCGCACCATGTCGCGCACGCCCTGCTCCAGCAGTTTTTTCGGTAATCCCATATTGCCCACTTCAGCCATGCCAGGGTAGCCCTGCGGGCCGCAATTTTGCAGCACCATCACGCAGCTGGCATCGATATCGAGCGCGGGATCGTCGACGCGCTTTTTATAGTGCTCGATGCTGTTGAAGACGACGGCGCGGCCACGGTGCTGCATCAGCTCGGGCGACGCGGCGGAAGGCTTGATGACGGCGCCGCGCGGGGCCAGGTTGCCCTGCAGGATGGCGATGCCGCCCTCGTCCTTGAAGGGCTGCGCCAGCGGCGTGATCACCTCGGGATTGAAATTTTCCGCCTCGGCCACGTTGACGGCCATGCTGGCGCCCGTGACGGTGAGCGCCCCGCCATGCAGTTTGCCCAGCAGGTCGCGGATGATCACGGGCAAGCCGCCCGCATAGTAAAAGTCTTCCATCAGGTACTGGCCCGACGGCATCAGGTTGAGCAGGCAGGGAATCTCGCGGCCCAGGCGGTCCCAGTCGCCCAGGCGCATGTCCACGCCGATGCGCCCGGCAATGGCCAGCAGGTGGATCACGGCATTGGTCGAGCCGCCGATGGCGCCGTTGACCATGATGGCGTTTTCAAACGCTTCACGCGTGAGGATTTGCGACAGTTTCAGGTCTTCATGCACCATGTCGACGATGCGCCGGCCCGTCAGCTGCGCCTGCAGCTTGCGGCGCGCATCGACGGCGGGAATGGCCGCGTTGCCGGGCAGGGTCACGCCCAGCGCCTCGACCATGCTGGCCATGGTCGAGGCCGTGCCCATGGTCATGCAGTGGCCGGCGGAACGCGACATGCACGATTCGGCCTGCTTGAATTCGTTTGAGGTCATGCGCCCGGCGCGCACGTCTTCGGAAAACTTCCACACGTCCGTGCCCGAGCCGATCGGCTTGCCCCGGTAATTCCCGTTCAACATGGGGCCGCCCGACAGCACGATGGTGGGCAAGTCCACGCTGGCCGCACCCATCAGCAGGGCCGGGGTGGTCTTGTCGCAGCCCGTCAGCAGCACCACGCCGTCGATCGGGTTGGCGCGGATCGATTCTTCCACATCCATGCTGGCCAAGTTACGGAACAGCATGGCCGTCGGGCGCAGATTCGTCTCGCCCAGCGACATGACGGGAAATTCGACGGGAAAGCCGCCCGCTTCGAGCACGCCGCGCTTGACCATCTCGGCCAGGTCGCGGAAATGGCCATTGCAGGGCGTCAGTTCGGACCAGGTATTGCAGATGCCGATGACGGGACGGCCATCGAAAGCGTCGCTGGGATAGCCCTGATTCTTCATCCAGCTGCGGTGAATGAAACTGTCCTTGTCGTCGCCGCCAAACCACGCTTGCGAACGCAAGGGACGCTTGTTCTTGTTGCTGCTCATACTGTCTCCTGCGGGGAAATCAAGCCGCGCGCGGCGGCGATCAGCAGCGCACCGTGACCGGCCAGATAGTCTTGCTGCTGGTCGTCGACGATGATGCGCTTGCCATAAAAAAATCCATGTTCTTCGATCAGCAGCCCGAGCGCCTGGCGCAGCATGGGCTTGCCGGTAATGACGAGCGGCGTATCGGGCCGCATCTGGATGGCGGTGCTGTTGCGCAGCGCCAGCAGGTCGCCGCTGAGGACGGCGCCCATCAGGAAATTGGCCCGCTCATTGCATTCGATGGCGCTGAACTGGCCCAGGGTGCGCACGCTGAAGCAGGCGCGCGCCAGCCCCGTTTTTTGCGCCGCGGCCGCGCCGGCCAGCAGCATTTTCGGCACCAGGGTCTGCGCAAAACCGCCATCGACCGATTGCTTGATCAGGGTGTGCTGCGTGATCGCCTGCAGCAATTCCCCAGCGATGGTGGTGCTGCAGCCGAGGATGCGGCGCTGCTCGTCGACGCTGATCAGTTTGGTATGCGAGCCGGGCATGATCAGGGTCGCCGCGCCCCGCAACTGCAGGCGCTCGAGCAGCGCGACGACTTCCGTCTCTTCGCCGCGCATCATGTCCATCGCTTCGACGTTATGCAGGCCGACGGCGCCATGCTGGTTGCGCACGCCGGGAATCAGCCACAGGGGCTGCGCCAGCACGTCGGGCAAGTCCACCGCCTGCATGCCTTGCGCCAGCTGGGCCAGGCCGGCGGGCGCCGGCAAATGCGGCACTTCCTGCACCCCCATGGGCGAAGTGATCATGCCAGACGCCAGCGCCAGGTCCATGGCAGACGGCGCGATGCCCGCGCTGGCCAGCACGCTGGCGATGGTGTCGCGCAGCGCCTGTTTCAGCGCGCCGTTATGGCCATCGATGGCGGTATTGCGCACGCCCGTTTCCAACTGCGCCTGGGCGACGACGGCGCCGGCGCGCCACAGCAAGGTACGCGTATTGGTGGTGCCGGCATCGATGGTGAGTATGTTCATGGCAGGTTGGCAGCGTCGGTCAGGACAAAAATAAATGAGGGAAAAACTACCCCATGGTAGAACTGCCCCGCATATCTGACCAATCACTTATTTGACATCATTGATACCGGTTCGGATATGTCAAACGCATCGATATCCTGCACGCCCAAACGGTAGGCGAGCTGGAACCGCCTCACCTGTCCCGGCTGCAATTGCACGCCCTGCGCCAGCAGGGAAAAACAGCGCGCATCGGAATACAGATGACAGCTGTCCTGGGTGCTGGAAAAACGCAGGACCCGGCCGGAAGCGGGGTCGGCAACCTGCGCCGCCTCGCGCAGCTGGCCGCTGCCCGTCCAGTAAAAGTCATGCCGGAATCCCGGCGATTGCGCCAGCGCGGGCCAGGCCAGGCGCGACGTGAGCGGCGCCGGCTGGCGGAAGTCAAACGCACTGCCCGCCACGTCGAGCGGAGCGCTGCACGCATGGCCGCCAGGCCAGTAGCGGTCCGCGGCCAGGCGCAGCACATGGTCGCCCACGGCGGCGCGGCCGCCCTGCAGGTTGAAGCGGGGCGCGGCAAGCGCAAAACGGGAAACCGTATCGGCCGTGGCGGCGCAGTCGAGGTGCAGGCTGCCATCGTCGTCAAGCCGGTAGGCCAGGCGCACCGACAGGCCGTCGTGCGCCAGGTGCAGCAACAAGCGGCCGTCATCCGGCGGCGCGCACTGCCAGCCCGCAGGCGCACGCGCCGCAGGGGGCGCCGCGCCCAGCACGTCGGCCAGGCGGCCATAACGGTCGGGCGCCCACCAGGCCCGCACGCTGGCATCGTGCGCGTCGATGGCCACGCGCATGCCGCGCGCATTGCGCAGCAGATGCATCATGGCGCCTGCCCGGGGGCTGGCGGCGGCCGGCTGCGCTGCTGGAATTCGCGCGGCGTGCAGCCGAGTTCGCGCTTGAAGACGGCGTGCATGTACTGCACCGTGGTAAAGCCGCAACGCACGGCCACCTCGGCCACCTGCCCCGGCCCGCGCGCCAGCAGGGTCTTGGCCGCATCGAGCTTGAAATGCAGGATCTCGTCGTGCACGCTGCGCCCCAGTTCATGGCGGAAGTGCGCTTCGAGCGAGGAACGCGACACGCCCACGTAATCGGCCACCTGCTCCGTCTTGATGCCCTGGCAGGCGTACTGGCGGATGAAATGGCGCGCCTGCATCACCTGCGGATGCTGGAAGGGCTGGTGGCGCGTGGAGGCGAGCACGTTCAGGCCCGCCGGCGGCACCAGGATGCGCGTGCCGGACAGGCGCGCGCCGTTCAACATCTGGTGCAGCAGATGCGCGGCCGTGCGGCCCATTTCCTCGGTGCCCTGGATCACGGAACTCAAGGGAATGCGCGTGAGCATGCGCGCCAGCGGGTCGTTGTCGATGCCGATCAGGGCCACTTGCTCCGGCACGGCGATCCCCGCGTGCATGCACGCTTGCAGCAGCTGGCGCGCGCGCGTCGCTCACGGCGATGATGCCGACGGGTTTTTCCAGGCTGTTGAGCCAGGCGATCTGCTGCTCCACCGCCTCGTCCCAAGACGGCGCGCTGGTGGCCACGCCCCGGTACACGTCGGCGCGCATGTGGTCGCGCTCCATCAGGGCGCAAAACGCCGTTTCGCGCTCCTGGGCCCAGCGGTTGACATCCGCCTCCGGCAGGCTGAAACAGGCAAAGCGGCTCAGGCCCGCTTCCACCAGGTGTTCATAGGCCAGCTTGACGATCTTGAAATTATCGGTCGCCACGTACGGGATGCCGGCAGGGTAATCCTCGGCGTGCGCATACGAGCCGCCCACGGCCACCACGGGCAGGCGGCTGTCCGCCAGCGCCGCGCAGACGGCGGGATCGTCGAAATCGGCGATGATGCCGTCGCCCTGCCAGCGTTCGATACCGGGCAGGCGACAGCGGAAATCCTCTTCCAGGAACAGGTCCCACGACACGCGCGTGGTGTTCAGGTAGGCGGCGATGCCCGCGATGATGTCGCGGTCGTAGATCTTATTCCCGTTAAACAGCAGCGCGATCCGGTGCGCGGTCGGTAACTTCATGCTGGCGTCTCCTCCATGTGGCGGCCGGGACGTATTTTCGCCCCTGGCTGCCGGTCACGCATCGGTCTTACCGGCGTCCCGCCCTTGTACTGACATCGACCCAGACGGCGAGGGTGAGAATACTGCCTTTCACGATCATCTGCCAGTAGGTGTCCACGTCCAGCATGGACATGCCGTTATCGAGGCTGGCCATCACCAGCGCGCCGATCAGGGCGCCGTACACGGTGCCCGAGCCGCCGCGCATCGAGGTGCCGCCGATGAAGCAGGCGGCAATCGCATCGAGTTCGCTGAAGGTGCCGGCCGACGGCGAACCGGCCGCCAGGCGGCCCGTGTTAATCAGGCCAGCGAGCGCGCACATCAGGCCCATGATGCCGAAGATCCACAGCTTGACGGCTTTCACGTTGATGCCGGACAGGCGCGTCGCTTCCATATTGCTGCCCACGGCGTAGATGCGGCGGCCGAACACGGTCTGGCTGGTGATGTAGCTGAACAGCCCCAGCAAGGCCAGCAGCAGCAGAACGGGCAGCGGAATGCCTTCATAGCCGTTCAGGGTCTGCACGAAGGCATACAGCACGGCGCCGATGACGGCCAGGCGCAAGCCGTCGGCCCAGGGCGCCGTCTGCGGCAAGCCGTGCTGGGCGCGGCTGGCGCGCGCGCGCCACGTCAGGAAGACGGCCAGCAGGAACAGGCCGATGCCCAGCACGATGCCGGGCACCGCGGGCAGGTAGCCCTGCCCCAGGTAGACCATGGGCTCGGAGACGGGCGCGATCGTGATGCCGCCCGTGATGCCCAGCAGGATGCCGCGGTACGCGAGCATGCCGCCCAGGCCGACGATGAAGGACGGGATGCCCCGGTACGCCGTCAGGTAGCCATTCAGGAGGCCGATCACCAGGCCGCAGCCCAGCACCGCCATCAGGTTCAGCGCCAGCGGCCAGTGCTGCGTGACGTCCAGCACGGCGGCGATGCCGCCGAGTAGCCCCAGCAGGGAGCCGATCGACAGGTCGATCTCGCCAGCGATAATC
This sequence comes from Janthinobacterium sp. GW460-12-1-14-LB5, assembly GCF_059423585.1. NCBI lineage: Bacteria > Pseudomonadati > Pseudomonadota > Betaproteobacteria > Burkholderiales > Oxalobacteraceae > Janthinobacterium > Janthinobacterium sp. GW460-12-1-14-LB5. Next base: position 256,756 of record NZ_JBWKYD010000008.1, read on the forward strand.
ACCAGCACCATGCCGCAGGCGAGGATGCCGGTGACGGACATCTGGCGCAGCAAATTCGACAGGTTGCGCGGCGTGAGGAAACTGCCCTCCGTCTTCCACGAAAAGAAGGCCCAGATCAGCGCCACGGCGATCAGCAGGGCCAGCATCTTGTATTGGGTGAACAGCTGTTTGATACTGTGCGGTTTCATGCTGCGGGTTCCTTGTTTGCGGTGTTGGCGGCGGGCACCGGGCGCTGGTCCAGCGCCGCCGCCAGCACGGTTTCCTGGCTCAGGCCATCGTTGATAAAGTCGCCGCGCAGGCGGCCTTCGCCCATCACCAGCACGCGGTCGGACACGCCCAGCACTTCGGCCAGTTCCGACGAGACCATGATGATGGCCACGCCACGGTCGGCCAGCGCCAGCATCAGTTTGTAGATTTCATATTTGGCGCCCACGTCCACGCCGCGTGTGGGCTCGTCGAGGATCAGCACGCGCGGGCGCGTCAGCAGCATCTTGGCCAGCACGGCCTTTTGCTGGTTGCCGCCCGACAGACTCGTAATGGGCAGCGACGGGCTGGCCGCCTTCAGTTCCAGCTGCGCGATCTCGCCGCGCACGGCCTTCAATTCCGCCTCGCCATCGATGCGCGTGGCGCGTGCGAATTCCTCCAGCACGGCCAGGGTGATGTTCTGCCCCACGTCGAGATCGGGCACGATGCCATGATGCTTGCGGTCTTCCGGCACCATGGCCAGGCCCATGGCGATGGCCTTTTGCGGGGACAAAGTGTCGATGCGGCGGCCATCGAGCCACACTTCGGCCTGGCACGGCCCCTGGTAGGCGCCGAACAGGGCCGAGACGAGTTCCGTGCGCCCCGCCCCCACCAGACCGGCGATGCCGAGGATCTCGCCCTTGCGCAGGGTGAAAGACACATCGTCGACCCGCTTGCGCTGCGGGTTGTCGGCGTCGATGCAGCTCACGTGGCGCGCCTCGAACAGCACCTCGCCGATGACCGCTGGCTGCGCGCGCTGCGGATACAGCTGGCTCATTTCGCGGCCTACCATCTGCGCGATGATGCGCTCGACGTTCATCTGCGCCATCGGCGTGGTGGCGATATGCTTGCCGTCGCGAATGACGACGATGGTGTCGCAGATGGCCGCCACTTCATCAAGCTTGTGCGAAATATAGATACAGGTGACGCCCTTGGCCTTCAGGGCACGCAGGATATCGAGCAGCACAGCGATTTCCGAGGCCGTCAGCGACGACGACGGTTCATCGAGAATCAGCAGGCGCGCATTCTTGTTGAGCGCCTTGGCGATTTCCACCAGCTGCTGGTGGCCGCCGCCGTAATGCATCACGGGCTGCGCCACGTTCAGTTCGGGTATCTTCAATTCGCGCAGCAGCTCGTCGGCGCGCTTGTACATGGCCGCGTAATGCATGCGCCCGCCGGGCAGGGTGATCTCGCGGCCCATGAAGATATTCTCGGCCACGGACAGCTGCGGCACCAGCATCAGTTCCTGGTGGATGATGATGATGCCCGCGTCTTCCGTGTCGCGGATCGATTGCGCGCGCAGGGGCTGGCCATCCCACAGGATCTCGCCGTCCCAGGTGCCGTGCGGGTACACGCCGGACAGCACCTTCATCAGGGTCGACTTGCCGGCGCCATTCTCGCCGCACAAGCCGATGCACTCGCCGGCCCGCACCTGCAGGTCGATGCCGTCGAGCGCGCGGACACCGCCAAACTGTTTGACGATGCCTTTCATTTCAAGCAGATAGTCGGACATGCTCACTCTCGTTGCGGATACGGGAAAAAATGTCGGCTTAGCGCGCAGCGCGTCAGCCGACATCAGGCGGGCGATCAATTACCCAGTTGCGCCTTGGTATAGAAGCCGTCATCGACGAGAATGTTCACATTCGCCTTGGTCAAAGGCGTTGGTTTCAGCAGCACCGTGCTGACTTTTTTCAGGCCGTTGTCATAGCTGGAGTTGTAGGCCGGCTTTTCGTTGCGCGCCAGTTGCACGGCCAGCTTGGCCGCCTCCGAAGCGATGGTTTTCAGGGGTTTATAGACGGTCATCGATTGCGTGCCGGCGATGACGCGTTTGACCGCCGCCAGGTCGGCGTCCTGGCCCGAAACCGGCACCTTGCCGGCCAGTTTTTGCGCGGCCAGGGCCTGGATGGCGCCGCCGGCCGTGCCGTCGTTCGAGGCGACGATGGCGTCGATCTTGTTGCCGTTGGCCGTCAGCGCGTTTTCCACGATGGACAGCGCTTCGGTGGCGCTCCAGTCCTTCACCCACTGCTGGCCGACGATCTTGATGTCGCCCTTGTCGATGAACGGTTTGAGCACCTTCATCTGGCCTTCGCGCAGCATCTTGGCGTTGTTGTCGGTCGGCGAACCGCCCAGCAAATAGTAATTGCCCTTCGGCTGCAGCTTGGTCACGCCTTCGGCCTGCATCTCGCCCACTTTCTCGTTGTCGAACGAGATATACGCATCGATATCGGCGTTCAGGATCAGGCGGTCATACGACAGCACCTTGATGCCGGCCTTTTTCGCTTCCTTGACGGTATTGTTGAGCACCGTGGCGTTGAACGGCACGATCACCAGCACATCCACGCCGCGCGAGATCAGGTTTTCGATTTGCGAAATCTGTCGCTGCTCGCTGGCGTCGGCCGACTGCACGAAGACCTTGGCGCCCTGCTTCTCGGCGGCGGCGATGAAGAAATCGCGGTCGCGCGTCCAGCGTTCCACGCGCAAATCGTCGATGGAAAAGCCGATTTTCGGGTTTTTCGCATCGGCCAGGGCGGCGCTGCTGCTCAAAGCCAGCATGGCGGTCATGATGGCTGCACTGATGATCTTGTTCATTGTGTGTCTCCTTGTTGGATTTTTTAACTACATTTTTTAACTGCGGGGTACTTCTACAATCACGTCGGGTTACGTGCGAAGCGCTAACCCGACCTACGTGCTGCTAATGGTTGTGACGCGGCAGGGTCTGGCCCACGGCGCGGTATTTCAGGGCCAGCTCCATGCAGGCACCCGTTTCCAGCTGGCCAACGCTGGCGCGGTAGAGCTCCTGCCACGGCGTGGCGCTGTCGTTGACGGGCGGCGGCAGTTCCCGGGCGCGGCGCGCCAGTTCAGCCGCATCGACCAGCATGTCGCACTGGCCCCCGTTCAAGTCCACGCGGATGATGTCGCCCGTGCGCAGCAGCGCCAGGCCGCCGCCCACTGCGCTTTCCGGCGACGCATTCAGGATCGAGGGACTGTCCGAGGTGCCCGACTGGCGCCCGTCGCCCAGGGTCGGCAGGTTCAGAATGCCCGCCTTCAGCAAGGCGTCGGGCGGCTGCATGTTGACCACCTCGGCCGAACCGGGCCAGCCGACAGGGCCGGCGCCGCGCATGACCAGCATGCAGCTGTCGTCGATATTGAGCGCCGGGTCATTGATGCGCGCGTGATAGTCGCTTGAACCGTCAAAGACGATGGCACGCGCCTCGAACACGCCCTCGCTGCCGGGACGCGACAGGTAGCGCTCGCGGAAAGCGGGCGAGATCACGCTGGTTTTCATGATGGCGAAGTCGAACAGGTTGCCCTGCAAGGCCATGAAACCGGCCTTTTCCTTCAGCGGTGCGGCAAACGGGCGGATCATCTCGCGGTCCGCGCTTTCGCGGCCTTGCAAGTTGGCCGCCATGCTCTGGCCCGTGACCGTCAACCGATCCGCGTGCAGCAAGCCCGCCTGCTGCAGCTCCCACATCACGGCCGGCACACCGCCGGCGCGGTGGAAGCGCTCGCCCAGATACTTCCCGGCCGGCTGCATGTTCAACAGCAGCGGCACGTCGTAGCCATGTTCCATCCAGTCGCTCGAGTGCAATGCCACGCCCGCATGGCGCGCCATGGCCATCAGGTGCGGCTGGGCGTTGGTGGAGCCGCCGATGGCCGCGTTGACGATGATGGCGTCCAGGAAGGCCTCGCGCGTGAGGATGCTCGACGGGCGCACGTCGTCACGCGCCATGCCGACGATGCGGCGCCCCGTTGCATAGGCGATCTGGCCCCGTTCGCGGTACGGCGCGGGGATGGCCGAGCAGCCCGTCAGGGACATGCCCAGTGCCTCGGCCAGCGCATTCATGGTCGATGCCGTGCCCATGGTGTTGCAGTGGCCGGCCGACGGCGCCGAGGCGGCGGCGATCTGCAGGAATTTGTCGTTGTCGATCAAGCCGGCGGACAGCTGGCGGCGGCCCTTCCAGATGGCGGCGCCGGAACCGACCAGTTCGCCGTCCATCCAGCCGTCGAGCATAGGGCCGCCCGACAGCACGATGGCGGGAATGTCCACCGTGGCCGCGGCCATCAATTGCGCCGGCGTGGTCTTGTCACAGCCCGTCGTCAGCACCACGGCGTCGATCGGGTAGCCATGCAGGATTTCCACCAGGCCCAGATATGCGAGGTTGCGGTCCAGCGCGGCCGTGGGACGGCGGCAGTTCTCGAAGATCGGGTGCAGCGGAAATTCCATCGGGATGCCGCCCGCGTCGCGGATGCCGTCGCGCACGCGCAGGGCCAGTTCCAGGTGGATGCGGTTGCAGGGGCTGATATCGCTGCCGCTTTGCGCGATGCCGATGATGGGCCGGCCCGAACGCAGCTCCTCGGCCGTAATGCCGTAGTTCATGAAGCGCTCCAGGTACAGCGCCGTCATGTCGATGTGCTCGGGATTGTCGAACCAGTCCTGCGAGCGGAAGCGCCGCGCCTGGCGATTGCCTGGGGTACTCATGCGCCGTACCAGCCTGCGTCGACATAGTATTCGCGCCCCGCGCACTTGGCCGCGTTGTCCGACGCGAGGAACAGCGCCAGCGCCGCCACGTCTTCTGGCTCCACGCGCGTCTGCAGGCATTGTCCCTGCAGGATCACGGCTTCCGCTTCCGGTGTATGCCACAGCCGCTCCTGGCGCGGCGTGCGCACGGCGCCGGGAATGATGCAGTTGACGCGGATGCCGTCGGCACCCAGGTCGCGCGCCAGACCGCGCGTCAGCCCTTCGATGCCGGCCTTCGCCGTCATGTAGATCGACAGGTTCGCCTGCGCCAGGTGCCAGGAAATCGAGCCCAGGTTGAGGATCACGCCGCTGCCCTTGGCGCGCATGGCCGGCGCCACTGCCTGGGCGCAGAAATACTGGTGGCGCAGGTTGACGGCGATGCGTTCGTCCCAGTAGGCGGGCGTGACGTCCTGCAGCTGATGGCGGTCGTCATTGGCCGCGTTGTTGATGAGGATATCCGTGGCGCCCGTGCTGTGTTCAATCTCGGCGAAAGTGGCGGCCAGGGCTGCCAGGTCCGTCAGGTCGCAATAGCGGAACAGGGGCGGCTGCGGCAGGTGCGCCAGCGTTTCCTGCAGCGCCAGCGACGCCTCGCGGGCGATGTCGAGAAAGGTGACGTGGGCGCCCTGGCGCGCGAACGCCTCGACGATGGCCACGCCGATGCCGGTGCCGCCGCCCGTGATGACGACGCGTTTATCAGCCAGGCTGGGATAGGTTGCATGCTGCATGGTGTCTCTCTTTTCAAAAAATCGGATCAAAGCAAACCGCGTTGGCCCAGGTTCTGATACAGCGCGCGCACGCCGAACGTCCATGGGGCAATCGCGTCGCAGCGCTGCACTTCGTTGACCAGCGCACCCAGCGCGGCGCTGGCAATCGTCACGCGGTCGCCCAGGTGGTGCGTGAAGCCGCCGCCCTGCGCGCCGCGGTCCTTCACGGGCGAGAACATGGTGCCCAGGAACAGCATGAAGCCGTCCGGATACTGGTGGTACTGGCCCGCCGTCTGGCGCACCAGGTCGAGCGGGTCGCGGCTGATTTCGCGCATGAAGCTGGCACCTTCGAGCACAAAGCCGTCGTCCGCGCCCTCGATCAGCAGCGACACTTCCGCCTGGCGCACGGTGTCGAGCGTGAAGTATTCGTCGAACAGGCGGATGAAGGGGCCGATGGCGCAGGAACCGTTGTTGTCCTTCGCCTTGCCCAGCAAGAGGGCGCTGCGCCCTTCGATATCGCGCAGGTTGACGTCGTTGCCCAGGGAAGCCCCCAGCACCTCGCCGCGGCTGTTGACGGCCAGGACGATCTCCGGCTCGGGGTTGTTCCAAGCGGACGATGGCAGCAAGCCCACCTGCGCGCCGCAGCCCACCGACGACATCGGCTGTGCCTTGGTAAACACTTCCGCATCGGGGCCGATGCCCACTTCCATGTATTGCGACCAGGCGCCGCGCTGCTGCAGCTGCTGTTTCAGGCGCTGCGCCGCGTCCGAACCCGGTTTCAATGCGGACAGGTCGCTGCCGAGGGTCGTTTGCAGCGCGGCGCGCAGGCTCGCCGCGCGCGCCGCGTCGCCGCCCGCCTGTTCCTCGATCACCCGTTCCAGCAGGCTGACGGCGAAAGTCACACCGCAGGCCTTGACGGCCTGCAGGTCGCACGGCGCCAGCAGGTACGGCTCGCCAGCCGGCGCGGCCAGCGCCTGCGCCAGCAGCGCCTGCACGGAGCCGAGCGCGATGCCGGGCGCATGGCGGGCGATATCGAGCGCATCGCTGCGCTCGAACAGCCCGGCCACCGTCGCCACCGTCTGCGTGATGTCGACCACCTCGCCGCCGCGCACGGCGATGACGCAGGGGCCGTCACGCCAGATGCGGCCGATGAGGAGCGCCTGCGCCAGGTCGGCGGGCAACAGGGAAGCGGGGGAAATCGGCTGCATGGCAAGCTTTCAAAGGGTCGTGATGAGAAGGCAATTGGTCAAGTTCGGAGCGATTCTGCGCGCCCCCCTGTGTCGCCGCAATTACGAAAATCACCAAATTGGATGATGATTATTGGTATTGCAGCGCACCAAAAAAA